>JAAVHP010000029.1 GCA_014799665.1 Clostridiales bacterium | reverse complement strand
TATATGGATTATCCTTATACAGAAAAAGCGTTCACCGGAAAGATTAACGGTAATAATTACAAATTATACGGGGAATGCGGTTGGCCGATATTCGGATATATAAAAGGAGCCGAGATTTGCAATTTTGTTTTATCAACTGAATTGCATAATAGTAGGTTGGCGTATGCGCTATTTTGTTATGTGGCTGAAAACAGCAGTATAAAAAACATCACTAATTATGCCTATATGGGTGGCGCAAAAGGGGATAATTGGGTCGTTTCGTTGGGTGGCTTGATATGTCTTATTGCGGATTGCACCGTAGAAAACGTAGTTAATTACAGTGACGTTACGGGAGATGCCGCGATAATCCAAAATGCATATAACAGTACGGTAAGAAACTGCAAAAATTACGGAAATATTTCTGTTGATTTAGAATCTCGGGTTGTTGGGGCTGTCGTAAGCGTGATATGGTCGGATAGATATGAAGTTCCGACTGTCGGGAGTATAGTAGAGGGCTGCGAAAATTACGGAAATATTATAGGAGCAAACTATATAGGTGGGATAGTAGGGCGTGTAGAGCTATTTAATGATGCACTTACTATTGGATATGTTTCTTCGAAGTATTTTACGGATCTTGGGTGCGTAGAATTAGCGCAAAATCCGTCGGTCATAAGAAATTGTAAAAATTTCGGGAACATTTATAGAAATAAAGATTATAGAAAAAAAGTTACAAATTCACCATTATCGAATACAGTAATCTGTTGTTTCGGAGGAATAGCGGGATTGGGTTATCAAATAGAAAACTGCACGAACAGCGGTAATGTTTACGGGTTCGAAGTTATACATCCCGAATATACCGTGGATTATATAGGCGGAGTAGCGGGCGCCGCCTGTACGGTAACAGATTGCACAAGCTCGACAAAATTAGTAGCGTCAAATACGATCGAGCACACGGACGATATTTGCGGTTACTTAATAGAAAAATAAATATGCGCTCATCGAAAGCTTTACGCTAAAAATATGTGATCGGTAAAAAGGCAACGCTGTTCCAGACGGCGTTGCTTTTTGTTAAGGTTCGGTAATCTATTGTAAAAGTTTCTTGTTTGTCTAGAATGGCGTAAAGCAATAAATAATGCAACGAAATTATTCGGGCGAACCGGAATAATAAATCGCTTATGTCAACACACGACACTAAAAGTTTCTTGCCCACTTCTTTTCAAAGAAGTGGGGAAAAGAGTTGACGAATAGGTGATAAAAGAAGTATAATATATTTATGGTAGATTTGGGTATCAACGTAATCATTCTCAGGGTCAAGAGCAATACGCTCGGCGATCTGTACGATATTCCCGTACTCGGCAAAACGCTCGAAGGCTGGGCGGCATCGGCGCTCAACGCACCGTATATCGCGATAGACGCGTCGCCTGTCATCAACCTTGCCGACAAGTTCAGAAACGCGGTCGATCGCACCAAGCCGATAACGGTCGTGCTGTACTGCGACACGCCGCTCATCACGCCAAAGACCGTATCGGTCGCTATCGAGCGGCTCAATACGCAAAAGCTCAACGCCGTCAAGCTCGACCGCGGCTGCGTGTTCAAGACCGAGTACCTCGTTGAACAGCAATCGCTGTACGTGCAGGAAGCGACGGGTAGCGGCGAGTTCGAAGCGGTAACCGACTGCGAATCGCTCTCGAACATAACGGATACCATTCGCCGCAGGATATTGCGTTTCCACGCGGGTGGCGGGGTAATAATCACCGACTTTAACAACACGCATATCGATTGCGACGTTGTGATAGAAAAGGGCGCGGTCATCGAGCCGTACAACTTCCTCAAAGGCAAAACGATCGTTAAGTCGGGCGCGCATATCCTGCCCGGCAACTATATAGAAAACTGCATTATCGGCGGCGGTGCGCGCATAGACAGCTCGCGGCTGTACGACAGTCTTGTCGGCGCGGAAACGCGCGTCGGGCCGTTCGCGTATATCCGTCCCAATACCGTCATCGGCTGCGAGTGCCGTATAGGTGATTTCGTCGAGCTCAAAAACTGCGTTATCGGCGACGGCTGCAAGGTCAGCCACTTGACCTATATCGGCGACGCCGAGCTCGGCAAGAACTGCAACGTCGGCTGCGGCGTGGTGTTCGCCAATTACGACGGCAAGAACAAATACAAATCGGTCGTGGGCAGTAACGTGTTCATAGGCTCCAATGCGAACATAGTTGCGCCCGTCACCATAGCCGACCGCGCGTTCATCGCCGCAGGCTCGACGATTACCAAGCAGGTCCCCGAGCACGCGCTGGCGATTGCCCGCGCACGCCAAACGCTCATACCCGACTGGGCGGGCAATAACTACGCGCCGCAAACGGCGGAGGTCAAGCACAAGACCAATACAGCCGTTCAGTACGACGACGGCATAATCGACGCGGCGCACGGTGCAAACGACAACGGTAACAACGGCGAACAGCCGAAATAATTTTAAATCAAGGAAAAATATCGGAGGCAACCAATGATAGCTCACGGCAACAAAATCAAGCTTTTTTGCGGTAACGCGTGCAGAGGTCTTGCGGAGGCGATAGCGGCACGGCTCAAAATGCACCTGTCCGAAGCCGAGGTAAGCAAGTTCAGCGACGGCGAGATTTCGGTCTCGCTCGGCGAGTCGGTACGCGGCTGCGACGTGTTTGTCATTCAGTCGACGTCCATACCCACCAACGACAACCTCATGGAGCTTCTCGTCATGATCGACGCGTTAAAGCGCGCGTCGGCGGGACGCATCACGGCGGTTATTCCGTATTTCGGTTATGCGCGTCAGGACAGGAAAGCGCGTGCGCGCGATCCCATTACCGCCAAGCTCGTTGCCGATCTTATAACGACTGCGGGCGCGGACAGGATCCTTACAATGGACCTTCACGCGGCGCAGATACAGGGCTTTTTCAATATTCCCGTAGATCACCTTTTGGGCGTGCCCATTCTCGCAAAAGCGATCGCCAACGAGTCGTTCATCAAGGAAGCGGGCGACGACCTTGTAGTAGTTTCACCCGACGTCGGCTCGGTAGGCCGTGCGCGGCAGATGGCGCAAAAGCTCAATAAAACTCTCGCTATCGTCGATAAGCGCAGACCCAAAGCCAACGTTATGGAGGTCATGAACATAATCGGCGACGTCAAGGGCAAACGCTGCCTTATCGTCGACGACATGATAGACACCGCCGGCACCATCACCCAGGGCGCGAAAGCGCTCGTCGATGTGGGCGGCGCGTCCGACGTTTACGCTTGCTGCACGCACCCCGTTCTCAGCGGTCCTGCGATAGACCGTCTCGAAAATTCGGTCATTAAAAAACTGTTCATTCTCGACACGATCGAGCTTCCCGAAGAAAAGAAAATGGACAAGTCGATCACCGTTTCGGTCGCGCCCATTTTCGCCGAGGCGATCGCCGCGATCTTCGCCGACCTGCCCGTGTCCAAGCTTTACGACTAATTAAAAATCAAAGGCGGCTGCGCCGAGCTTATCGGTAAGGCCGCTTTTTAATTGTTAATTAAATTCATCAAATAAAGATCGTAATCGGGCTTGCGCATTGGTTAAATATATGTTATACTATTAACTAGTGTTAATGCGCTCGTATTTTTGCAACTTTGTGAGGGAAAAACAGTGAAGAAAATCATTATATCGTTGAACGGGGAATGGGTGTTGGAGCATCGCGACGACGAGGTTCTGCCTGTCGACGCATTGCTTGAAAAATTATCCGCACACTACGACGGCAAGATTTTTGTAAGCGACAAGAGCTTTTCGTCGCTCGATATAGTTATCGACGAAAGCGATGCGGAAAAATTGCAGCAGAGTATTGTTTCGTTGTTCCGCGCCGACTACGGCGAGGAAAAAGCAGAAAACGTTATATCCATAGCGATCATGGACGCCGAGACTAAACCCGACGAGGCGGATGAGGCGCCTCGAAAGGCAACGGACGCGACTGCCGACGAAAAGGGTTCAAACGACAAGCCCACCGAAAAAAAGAGTGAAGCGGTCGAAACGCCGCCCGAGGGCTCGGACCGAAGATTGCAAAAGGTACTAGGCGAAATCGACGCGCTGGTGGGCGGCGACGAGTATAAAAAGCTAGTCAAGGAGATCGTCAAGATCGCGCCCGAAATAACGCGCAATAAAGCGTACGACGTTTTTTCGTATCGCAGCTACATATTCGCTATCAACGACGGATACGGACTCGACGGATTTCTCGATAAGCTCGCCGACTTGATCACAGCGCTCGGGCTTAAAAAGCTTGCGCAGTTCCGTCCCGTTATCACCGAAAAAGTTCCGGCAACCGCGCAGGGTAACGAAAGTCCGTTCGACGGCGTTAGGGCATTGATAAACAAAAAAGACGACAACTCGCGCGTGCTGTGCATAGATATAAGCGAGTGGCTCAACCGCACCGACAGCCGCGAGTTCAAGGAGTTCTTGCGCGATCTCGAAAAAGAGTCGAACAAGTTCGTGTACGTGTTCCGCACGCCGTTCGTGGATAAAGAAGTGCTCTATAAACTCAAATTCTCGCTCAACGATTTGCTGTACGTGCATACGGTATCATTCCCGCCGCTCGGCAAAGACGAGCTACGCGAGTACGCCAAGAAAGAGCTTGCGCGGTTCGGGTTCACAGTGTCGCCAGCGGCATGGAAGTTTTTCCATCGCCGACTGACCGAGGAGCGGAGCGACGGCAAGTTCTACGGGCTCGACACCGTGAAAAAAGTCGTTATGGAGCTTTTGTATATAAAGCAGCTAGATAACGCATCGCGCCGAAAGACCGTTAATAATATTTCCGTAGCGGATATGCGCGCGCTTTGCGCGACTGCCGACACCGACGAAAAGTCGGGCTTCGAAATGCTCGACGCGCTCGTCGGGAGTGCGGGCATACGCAAGCGTATAGAGGAGATCGTCGCGCATATCGAGCTTTCGCTGTCCACTCAGGGCGTCGAACGCCCGTGCATACATATGCGGTTCGTCGGCAATCCCGGAACGGGCAAAACCACTGTCGCGCGCATAGTCGGTAAGATACTCAAAGAAAAGGGCGTACTTAGCGTCGGCAATTTCTACGAGTATTCGGGCAGAGATTTTTGCGGCAGGTACGTGGGCGAGACCGCGCCCAAGACCTCGGCAATGTGCCGCGACGCGTACGGTTCGGTCATGTTTATCGACGAGGCGTACTCGCTGTACCGCGGCGACGCGGACTCGCGCGACTACGGCAGGGAAGCGCTTGACACGCTCATTGCCGAGATGGAAAACCACAGGAACGATCTCGTCGTTATCATGGCGGGGTATACAGACGACATGACAAAGCTCATGGACGGGAATATCGGGCTTGCGAGCCGTATGCCGTACACGATAGAGTTCCCCAACTTCACGCGCGATCAGCTTTACGATATATTCGTATCCATGCTCAAAAGCGTTAAGTACTCCGCCGATCTTTTGCCTGCGGCGAAGGAATACTTCGACAAGCTGCCGAGCGCGCTCATCGACGCTAAGGACTTTGCCAACGCGCGGTTCGTCAGGAACCTTTTCGAGCGCACGTTCGCAAAAGCGGCTATGCGCTGCCAGCTCCAAAAGCTTAACGGCATAACGCTCACTAAGGACGATTTCGAGCGTTCGTCGCTCGATCGCGAGTTTTCGGAAGTAAACAAGAAAAGATCGCGGATAGGGTTTGAAGTTTAATTAATTCATAATTTAATAACGGAGGTTATAATGGAAGACGAACAAAAATTAAAGCAGGCGAAAGCAGCTTACAATACGCTGTGCGCTGTGCTCGACGAGGAGAACTGGCACTACGAGAAAATAGAGGACGAGCTGACGATCATGTGCAGCGCGCGCGGCGAGGATTTGCCTATGGGGCTTATCGTGCGAATAGACGCCGAGCGTATGCTTGTGGTATTGCTGTCGCCCATGCCGTTCGAGATTCCCGACGATCGAAAGGAAGCCCTGTCCGTCGCCGTTGCGGTGGCGAGCAACACTCTTGCCGACGGCAGCTTCGATTTCGATTACGTAAATGGTCGCATTGCGTTCCGCATGACTTCGAGCTATCGCGACAGCTTGCTCGGCAAAGAGCTGTTCAGGTACATGGTGTTCGTGTCGTGCCAAACGATAGACGAGTACAACGACAAGTTCCTCGAAGTAGCACAGAGCGGTATGTCCAACGAACAAACTTACGAGTTTATCAAACGAGTATCGGAGGGTGAATAATGGAAGAAAAATTTGCAAAAGCGGCGCTGTCCGTTTATAACAAGCTTTGTAACGCGCTCGAAGAAGCCGAGCTTAAATTCGAAAAAGACGTAGAAAATCTCGTCGTGTTCTTTACCATGAACGGCGACGATATTCCCATGAAATTTACTATAAACGTGGACGCCAAGCGCCAGCTCGTTATTATTCTGTCGCACCTTCCGTTCAAGTTCGACGAGAAGTCGAGACTGAACGGTGCAATGGCGACCAACCATATAAACAACAGCCTTGCGGACGGCAGCTTCGATTACGATTACGAAACTGGTGCGGTTGTGTTCAGACAGACCACGAGCTTCCGCGAGAGCCTTATTTCGAGCGACCTGCTCATGTTCATGATCGCGCACGCCGTGACCGTTGTAGACGAGTACAACGACAAGCTGTTAATGGTGGCTAAGGGCGTCGTTTCGCCGGACGTGTTTCTTTAATTAACAATTAAAAATTAATAATTAAAAATTAAGGTGGTTATGCCGTGTCGGTATGACTGCCTTTTTCAATGAAAATTAATTAAATCACCCGATCCCTGAACCCTACGCCTTGTGCCCTGTGCCCTTATTAGCGCATTTCTGTTTGGTCGCTTCGCCGCCGCGGATATGGCGCACGCTCAGGTTATAATCGAGAATTTTCCGTACGCGCTCATAGAGCTCGGGATCGATAAGCGCGAGCGTTTGGGTAACGTCCTTATGCACGGTCGATTTGCCAATATCGAACACAGCCGCACAGTCGCGCACGGTGCATTCCGTTTTTGCAATGTATTTGCCAAGCTCTACGGCTCGCGCGGTTTTTTTGTCGTTCATGCCCGTCTCCGTTTTTTTTCGATAGTTGTATAATGTATGATATAATTCGACGGGAAATGACAGATTAATTAGGAATTAGAAATTAGTAATTAGGAATTATAGATGGCAGAGAAAGTATCAGCGATTTACATCCCACAATTAGTTATTGAATACTTTGAAGAAAAGGAAAATATCAATAGAGAAGTCTTAAAAGCACGAAAAAAGTATATAACTCTTGATTTTGCAAGCAATAGCGAAATGGGATAGTATTGAGAGCCGCTACATTAAGTAGTGGCTTTTCCATTGTCGTTATTCTTGCTTTTCTCTGTAAATTTTGATATAATGATTGTACGATAAACAGTAATTTGCAGAGAAGATTGGAGATATAATTATGAATTTAATAGCAAAATATTTTAATGAATTAACAACAACTGAATTATATGAAATATTAAAAGCCAGATCTGAAATTTTTATTATGGAACAAAATATTCTTTACCAAGATATGGATGATGTTGATTATGAGAGCCTGCATTGTTTTTTTGTAGAAGATAATAAAGTAGTTGCTTATTTAAGGGCATTTTATAATGAGGACAATGTTGTAAAATTAGGAAGGGTACTAACATTGAAACATGGTAATGGCATTGGTAAAGATTTATTAGAGCAAAGTTTAATTGCAATAAAGGAAAAAATGAAATGCAAAAAAATATGTATGGATGCTCAGAAATATGCAGTAGGATTTTATGAAAAATTCGGGTTTAAAGTTACATCAGAGGATTTTTTAGAAGAAGGTGTTGTACATAACACTATGGAATTAAAAATTTAAGATAAAATCAAATTTGCTTGCTTATTATCCGTCCACCGATCCCGAAGCGTATTTGCAATCGCTTGAAGTTGTTGCCGCATTACCGTCCAAAAGGCTATTCCCTGCTCATCATTTATTAAATATTCAACCCGAAATAGCGATTAGGATGAGAGATGCTTTCCGTGAACTGAAAGCACAAGGTAAGCTACATCATGGTGCAGGAACTTTTAATTACGGCGATTGGGCGGTATGGTTATAAGATAAATTTCAATTTAGTGATAAATGGGAGAGTCAATATGCTTGATACGACACCTAACGCAGAAGAAATGACGGCTTTGGTCGGGAAATCTCTATACGATGTATGGAATAATTTGTGCGCTTTAATCGACGATAAATACGATATGGATTGCTTGTGGGATAAAGGCGGCAAAGCGTGGAAATACGAATACAAATATCGTAGGGGCGGTAAAACGCTTTGTGCTTTATATGCAAGCGAAAACTGCATAGGTTTTTTGATTGTGTTGGGTAAAGATGAACGGTTGAAATTTGAAGCCGATAAGGACAGTTACACAAAGGAAGTACAAGCAATATACGATAATACGCATACTTATCACGACGGAAAATGGATAATGTTTAAGCCGACGGATAATTCCCTGTTCAGTGATTTTATCAGGTTATTGAGTATTAAAAGAAAGCCGAACAGAAAGTGAAGATAAATTTCAATTTAGCGTAGGATATTTGTTTTAAGTTTCCATAGGTTGAATTTACAGAAAAAGCCCCGAAAACAGGTCAAAATTCACAAAAAGGTGAGCAGGTTAAGGTGTTGGCGCATTTTGCCGTCGGAGACGGTTGCGCCCACACCAAAAACGACAGAAGCGGGATACCCGCCTTTGTTTTTTTATAAATTTATAGGGATGTAAATTGTACATCGTTAGCAGAATTAATAAAAACACCCCGTAGGGGTCAATCATTCCTAATTCCTAATTCACAATTCCTAATTAAAAAAACTTGCTTTTATCGTAGTTTGGTGATATAATAAATGCTGAAATAATAGGTAAGGAGTTTATCATGCCCAAAGAATATATTATGACCGCCGCAGGCAAACGTGAGCTCGAAGAACGGCTCGAACATATCAAGCTCGTGGAAATGCCCGCAGTCGTCGAGGAAATCGCCAAGGCGCGTGCGCAAGGCGACCTTTCGGAAAACGCCGAGTACGAGATAGCGCGCGAGGAACAGGCTCAGCTTCAAAACGAGATCGACGCCATCAAGGAAAAGCTTTCGTACGCCAAGATCCTCGACGAGAAATCGATCAACGACGACGTGGTGTCTATCGGTTGCGCGGTCGAGGTCATAGAAGCGGATATCGAGGACGGCTTGCAGGAAGCCGAGCGCATGGGTCTTACCCATACCGACGTAGTCGCGGGCTTCTTGACGAATATGTCGGTAAACGATATGCGCGCCAACCGTTATCACAGGACCATCCTCTCCGAGCTTACCGCCGAGGACTACGCTGCCGCCGGCAGCGAGCTTTTGGCTAACAAGCGTTACCGCCGCGAGGAGCTTTTAGACAAGGGCTTTACCGAGGAAGAGCTCGGCAAGGCTAAGCCCAACAACAAGATAGACAAGTCCAAGTGCGCGGGGCTCAAAGTTTATACGATAGTCGGTTCGCACGAGGCGGATGCGCTCAACGGCAGGATCTCCAACGAGAGCCGCGTGGGCGCAGCCCTTCTTAACAAGGAAGAAAAGGACGTCGTTATGGTCGGCGATCTTATCTTTAAGATCGTGGGTATCATGGTCGACAAAAAGGCAGTCAAGAGATAATACGGGAGTAAACGTACGATAATGTCGGAACAAAATAACACACCTGTAACCGAGGAGAGCGAGGAGAGTATCGACGCGCTCAAAGCGGTGCGGCTCGGCAAGCTCGACGAGCTTTGCAAGGCTAACGCCGATCCGTTCAAGATAACAAGCTACGCCGTGTCGGCGCACGCAAGCGATATAACTTCCGCTCCGCAAGAGGGCATGGAGGTGTCTATCGCGGGCAGGCTCATGAGCAAGCGCATTATGGGCAAGGCGAGCTTCGGGCACGTTCTCGACCGTTCGGGACAGATCCAGATCTACGTTAAGCGCGACAACCTCGGCGAAGAAAAATACGACGGGTTCAAAAAGCAAATAGATATAGGCGACATAATAGGCGTAAAAGGCGAGGTGTTCGTAACTCACCGCGGCGAGGTTTCGGTCGCCGTAAAAGAGCTTACGCTTTTGTCCAAGTCGCTCACGCCCCTGCCCGAAAAGTGGCACGGGTTAAAGGATAACGATCAGCGTTACCGCAAGCGTTATCTCGATCTTATAGTCAATAACGAAGTTAAGGACACGTTCGTCAAGCGCAGTAAGATAGTCTCGGCTGTCCGCGCCTATCTCGAAAACGACGGGTTCTTGGCGGTCGAAACGCCCATACTCAATACCGTTGCGGGCGGTGCGGCGGCGCGTCCGTTCGTCACCCACCACAACACGCTCGACCTCGATATGTATATGCGCATTGCGCCCGAGCTCTATCTTAAACGGCTCATCGTCGGCGGCTTGGAACGCGTGTACGAGATCGGTCGGTGCTTCCGCAACGAGGGCATGGACATAAAGCACAATCCCGAGTTTACCATGCTCGAACTTTACCAGGCGTACGGCGATTATCACGACATGATGACGCGCACCGAGGAGATCTACCGCGCGGCGGCTAAGGCTATCGGGCTCGGCGATATCATAACCTATCAGGGCAGGGAAATCAATATCGGCACGCCGTGGCGCAGAGTCACCATGCGCGAGATCGTTAAGGAAGTGACGGGCGTCGACTTCATGGCGCTCGACAAGAAAAAGGCGCAAGCCGCGATCAAGAAGCTTGGGCTCGAACTCGAAGGCGACAAGAACGCCGCCGAATGTATGTACGTGGCGTTCGATAAGCTCGTCGAGAGCACGCTCATTCAGCCGACCTTCGTCACGGGCTATCCCATCGAGATTTCGCCGCTCGCCAAGCGCGACGACAACGGGCTCACTTACAGGTTCGAGTTCTTTATAAACGGCTGGGAAGGCGGTAACGCATACTCCGAGCTTAACGATCCCATCGATCAAGCTAAGCGGTTCGAAACGCAGCGCGCCATGGCTAAGCGCGGCGACGAGGACGCACAAGCCGCGGACGACGATTTCGTAGAAGCGCTTGAATACGGTATGCCCCCGACGGGCGGTCTCGGTATCGGTATCGACCGCATGGTCATGCTTCTTACCGACAGCGCGTCCATTCGCGACGTTATACTGTTCCCGACGATGAAACCGAAAAAGCGTTGAGCGCGTATACATCGCGTGATACGGGCTACGTTTGGCTCGGCGGCTTGGTCATGTAGGTGGGTCTACACTCCCGTCGCCACCTCGCCAACTGTTGCCCGTCTGACGCGCGTCTACGCACTCAACATTGCTTTACACATTACCGATTTAATTGATTTATGTCTTTTGCCGACGAACTGAAAAAAGCGGCGGCGCGCGACGAGCTGCGCTTGCATACGCCGGGGCATAAGGGTAAGCTGAGTCCGCTCGATTTGACCGAGCTGACCGACGACAGCTTTCCCGATTTTGCGCTCGGGTCTGCTCAGTCGTTTGCAGCGAAAACCTATGGCGCTAAGCACTTGCGCTATCTTTGCGGCGGCAGCTCGCAGGGCGTAAAGTCCGCAGTGTACTACGGCGGCGGTAGCGGTATAGTCGATATAAATTCGCACCGCTCGGTGTTCGACGGGTTCAAGCTTTTGAGCAAGCCGTGCATAACGGTGGGCGAGAAGAACGGCGTTTTCCCGATCACGGTAAAGGATATAGACGGCGCGCTGACGCCCGATATCAAGACCGTCGTCGTCACTTCGCCGACATACTACGGCTACTGCGCCGACGTCGTCGGCATACGCGACTACTGCAAAAAGAAAGGGCTTCTCTTTATTTGCGACAGCGCGCACGGCGCGCATTTCGGGTTCGGCGAAAGGCTTCCCAAAAGCGTCGCGCCATATTGCGATATCTGCAATCTGTCCACTCATAAAACGCTGTCGGCGCTCACGCAAACGGCGTTGATGCTTGATAATTTGAGCGATAGCGAAAGCGAGAAGCTGCACGGGGTCGTGGATATTATGGGCTCTACGAGCCCGTCGTACTTGCTGTACGCCTCGATAGACTATGCCGTAAGACGTGCGGCGACCGAGGAGACACGCGCCCACTACGACGCGCTGTGCGCGCCGATAGAGCAGTTAAAGCGCGAGTATCCGTTCTTGAACAACGACGATTACACCCGTCCCGTGCTCGATTGCACGGCGCTCGGCGTGAGTTCCGTCGAGTTAAATAAAAGGCTGTGCGCTCTCGGCGTTTACCCCGAGCGGGTGGACGAGAAGCGCATAGTTTTCATCTTTACGGCAGAAGATACGCCTGGCGAAGTAATTCGGCTCGGCGACGCGCTACATAAGGCGTTGGAGAAATAATGACAAAAGGAAAGTTTATCGTAATAGAGGGCGTTGAGGGCGCGGGCAAGAGCAGACAGTGCTCATTGCTCTGCGACGCGTTGAACGGCTCGGGTATTCCCGCCGTGCATACGCGCGAGCCGGGCGGCGCGGCGCTTGCCGAAAAAGTGCGCGAGCTTTTGCTCGATCCCGACTATTCGCCCGACGCGGTTACCGAGCTGTATTTGTATTCGGCGGCGCGGCGCGACCACCTTAATAAAATAGTTTTTCCCGCCCTCGAAGCGGGCAGGGTCGTGATCTGCGACAGGTTTATTTATTCCACGCTCGCGTATCAAGGCTACGCACGCGGGCTAGATATCGATTATATCCGAGAGGTCAATGCTAAAACCATTTCGCCGCTTAAAGTCGACCTTGCGCTGTTCTTGGATATTCTGCCCGAGGTGGGCTTTGCACGCAAGGGCGGCGCGGACAAGACGGACAGATTGGAGCGCGAAAGCCTCGAATTTTTCAATCGCGTTTACAACGGGTTCAAGGCAATGTGCGATAGCGGCGAGCTTACCGCTATCGACGCAAGCGGCGAAAAAGCGCAGACCGCCCAAAAGATATTGGCGGCGGTAAAGAGTGTCCTATGAGCGAGCTTACGCTTAAACGATACGCCGAATTGTATTCGGGTTTGCCGTCGGTACAAGCCGTAACGCCCAATACGCGGGCGAGCGCGTTCTTGCTTTCGGGCGAAGACGAGGACGGGCTTGCAACGCTCGCGCGCATCGTTGCGGCGCGGATTTTGGGCATTGACGAAAGTCGTGCGTTCGACGATTTTGCGGACATAGTCACTTATCCGCAACCGCCCGAGGTCAAGAAAGCCAAGGGCAAAAAGGCGGACGACGCGCCTAAGTCCAAGAAATACGCCATTTCGGTCGAGGATATTCGCGAGATAATCGACAATCTTTATCTAACGCCGTTCGAGCTCAACAAGCGCGTGTATATAATAGAGAACGCCGAGAGCATGAGCGAGATTTGTCAAAACAAGCTATTGAAATCGCTCGAAGAACCGCCGTCGCGCGTTTGCTTTATTCTCTGCGCGTGCGGAAGGCTGCTGCCGACTGTCGCGTCGCGCTGCAACAAGATAGAGCTTGCGCCGTTCTCGATAGAAAAGGTTGCGGAAGCGTTATCGCCCTATCATAAGGACAAGCTTGCAGTATCGCTCGCGGCGCGCGCAAGCCGCGGCAATCTCGGGCTCGCCGAGAGCATACTCGCCGACAAGACGTTTGCCGAAACGTACAAAACGGCTAAACAGCTTTTGATTTTTTCGAGCGGCAGCCGCAACTTCGCGCACGCCGCCGCCACTTACGAAAAGTATACGCGCGACAGGCTGGATAAGCTTCTCGGCATAATAGAATATCTGTTGTGCGATATAGCAAGGCTATTGTCGGGCTGCGATACCGTTTTCGACAGACAGGATATAGAAGACGTTAAGGCGGGGTTCACGCCGTACAGCGCGGCTAAGTGCGCCGAGCACGTTCGTGCGGCGCGAAAAGCAAACGCGCAAAACGGTATGCCGTCCGCCGTTATGGATATAATGATACTTAAAATCATGGAGGAGAAGGCGTTATGCCAAAGGTCATAGGCGTTAAGTTCAGAACGTCGCCGCGAATGTATTACTTTGCGCCGATCGAGGGCGAGAAAATCGAAAAGGGTGCGCAGGTCATTGTCGAAACCCAGCGCGGCGTGGAGATCGCGACCGTAATACTGCCCGAAACGGAAGTAGGGGAAGATAAGATTGTTGCGCCGTTAAAGCCCATTTTGAGAAAGGCGGGCGACGACGAAATAGCGGGCGTTGCCATCGACCCCGAAAAGCGTCAGGAGATCATCGCTACCGCCAAGCAAAAGGTGGAAGCGCGCAACCTCGAAATGAAGATCGTCGACTGCGAGTACACGGTCGACCGTAGTAAGCTCGTATTATATTTCACCGCCGAGCAACGCGTCGACTTCCGCGAGCTCGTTCGCGATCTTGCTTCGGCGTTCCGTATGCGTATCGATCTAAGGCAGATCGGCGCGCGCGAGGAGTGCAAGCTTATAGGCTCGCTCGGCTCGTGCGGCTTGCCGTGCTGCTGCGGACGGTTCGAGTCGGACAGTGAACACGTTTCTATCAAGATGGCTAAAAACCAAGGTCTTGCGCTCACGCCCAATAAGATAAACGGTATGTGCGGACGGCTCTTATGCTGCCTTTCGTACGAAAACCGCACCTACGAGGACGTGTTAAAGCGCGCCCCTAAGCACGGCACGTTCGTCACTTGTCCGGACGGTCGGCGCGGCTCGGTCGTATCCGTCACTCCGCTTACCGAAAAGGTACGAGTGCGCATAGGCGACGACGAGAACTTCGAGTTCTGCGAGTTCCTGCTCGACGAGCTTAAATTCGAACCGCGCACCGAGCAAAAGCAGGACGGCGGCAAAAACAATAATAATAACAATAACAACAATAACCGCAACGGCAAGAATAAGAATAGGGGCAATAACGACCGCAATAACAATCAGAACAAGCAGGGCGAAAACAGAAACGCCGAACGCCGAAACGATAACGGGCAAGACCCCGCGCGCCAAAACAATAATAATAATAACAATAATAATCAAGGCGGCGGCAAGAATAAAAACCGCAACAAGCATTTCAAGAACAAGCATAAGGGACCGAATAACGGCGGCAATAATTTAAGCGGCAATAACGGCGGCAACCAGGGCGGCGCGCCGAGCGAACAATAACGTGAAAATTGTTCGCTGTCGCTAACCGCAAAAAACGAAACTACCTTATTGACATTTGTACCGAAAGATGATATAATACTTCAAAATATTTTGGAGGTAACAACAATGGCACACAAGATTTCCGACGAATGCGTAGCTTGCGGCGCTTGCGCGGCGGCTTGCCCCGTAAACGCTATCAGCGAGGGTGAAGGCAAGTACGTTGTAGACGCCGACGCCTGCATCGATTGCGGCGCTTGCGAAGGGGAGTGCCCCACCGGCGCTATCACCGAGTAATTACATACTAAATCAATAACGATTAAAAAGGCTCTTTCGGTTGAAAGAGCTTTTTTAGTTGATTTGTATATTTTGATAGAATATTAAGGTACACGTTTCTTTATACTATCTTTGTGAAAGAAGGACAAAAGACGAAATCATTCGGTAGCAGCGCAATGGCGCTTGCAGCGATAGGAATAGTTGCTAAGCTTATAGGCGCGCTGTACCGCGTGCCGCTTACGAATATTGTCGGCGCGGAGGGCATGGGGTTATACCAAATGGTCTTTCCGCTGTATACCGTGCTTCTCGCGTTCTGCGGCGGTGGCATGACGAGCGCGGTGTCGCGCGTTGTTGCAAAGTACACGGTAAAAGGCGATAACGACGCGGCGCGGCGCACGCTCAAAGCGGCGATCATTCCGCTTATAATAATTTCGGTCGCAGCGGCTGGCGGCGTGGCGCTTCTCCGCAACGTTATATCGAATATACAGGGCAACGCCGACGCAGGCGTAGCCTACCTTGCGCTATGCCCGTCGCTTTTGTTCTCGGGCGGGATAAGCGTTCTGCGCGGCTATTTTCAGGGCAAGTCGCAAATGCTGCCGAGCGGGGTAAGCCAGCTTATAGAGCAGGTGGTAAAGCTCGCGCTCGGCATTACGCTCAGCCGTATGCTTTTGCCGTACGGCGTTAAGTACGCAGTAGCGGGCGCGCTCGTAGGCGTTACCGCAAGCGAGCTTATCGCGCTCGGCTATCTAGTCGTGCGTTACGCCGTAACGCGTAAAAAAAGAGTGCGGTACATAGCTTCCGCTCGGCTCGCGCTTGCCGAAAGCGCGGAGGAGTTCGGCACGCCCGTTTCGGTCAGCGACCGCGCGCTCGTAAAAGAACTGTTCTCGTTTGCACTGTCGGTGACGCTCGGCTCGCTCGTTTTGCCCATAACGCAAATGATAGACTCAGCGCTCGTCATCAATCTATTGGTGTACGGCGGAGCGACGCGCTCGGCGGCGACCTCGCTTTTCGGACTTCTTGTAGGCCCCGTCGGCACGCTTATCAATATGCCGACAGTCGTCGCGTTGTCTGTGTCGGTCGCGTTCCTGCCCGCGCTTACCGCGGCGGTCGAGCGCGGCGAGAAAAGCCCTGCCGTCACGCGCAATGCGGCTAAGTGGATAATGCTGTTTGTTCTGCCCGTGACGGTCGCGTTCCTGTTCTTTCCCGATAGGGTGGTGAACTCGCTCTACCGTCGCGGACTGTCTGCGGAGCAGTTGGAACTCGCCGCGCAACTGTTGAGAGTCCAAGCGCTTTCCGTTTTTTATATAGGAATATTGCAGTTGTCTACGTCGATACTGCAAGGCTATAACAAGGCGCACAAGCCCGTTATAAACCTCGTGATCGGCTCGTGCGTAAAGGTAGGGCTGACGCCGCTGCTTGTGCGCGCGTTCGGTATAATCGGCTCTGCGGCGGCTACGGCGGCGTGCTACGCGGTCGCCGCAACGCTAACCTCGCTTGCGGCGTACAAGTGCGCGCCAATAGGCGTGAGCGTAAAGGACGCGCTGATAAAGCCGCTTATATTCACGGGCGTGGGAGTAGGCGCGTTCATATTGTCGTTATTCGTACTGAATAAAACGCCGCTTAGCTATTTTTGGCAAACGGTGATTTCCGCCGCGGTGTTCCTCGCCGTGTATGCGCTTGGCGTGGTGCTGAGCGGCGCACTCGATATAAAGGGTATTAAAATTCATTTTCAATCAAAAAAAATATCGAAAAAGAGGACCAAAACGGTTGACAAAGGCGGCGGCAAATAATATAATAATAAAAAAATCGAGGAGAAAGCTATGCGCTGTATCGTAATTGCTTGCTATAACGGTATAATGTGCATGTGCGGCGAGACATCGTTGCACAGGTAGTTTTTTCTTGACCTTAGCGGTTGAAGCCTGTGTGCAAATAGCATACGGGCTTTTTTATTAGGTATCTATATATCCGATTTAAACTCGTATGCGTAACGGCTACGAGTTTTTTGTTTTGAATTTTTAAGGAGATAAAATGTCATCAATCATCAGCGTACGGAATTTGTGTAAAAGCTTTAAGAGCAAGGACGGCGAAGTGTCGGCGCTCACCGAAGTAAGCCTTGCCGTGGAAAAGGGCGTTGCGCTCGGCGTTATAGGTTTTTCGGGCGCGGGAAAGTCGACGCTCGTACGGTGCCTCAACGGGCTTGAAAAACCGAGCAGTGGAACGGTCACCGTGTGCGGACGTATCGTGAACGATTTGAAAGGCAAGCAATTGTTATCGCTTCGCCGCAAGGTCGGTATGATATTTCAAAGCTTTAATCTTTTCGAGCAAAAGACGGCGATAGCTAACGTTATGTTCCCGCTTTCGGCGGCTGGCGTAAAAAGGGCGCAAGCGCGCGAACGCGCCGAGAGCTTGCTGACCGAGGTGGGGCTTGCCGATAAATTCAACGCTTATCCGTCGCAGCTTTCGGGCGGACAAAAACAACGAGTGGCGATTGCGCGTGCGCTTGCGCTCAATCCCGAAGTATTGCTGTGCGACGAAGCCACGAGTGCGCTCGATCCTGAAACAGCGGTCCAAACGGTAAATCTTCTGAAAAGAATAAACGCAAAGTACGGGCTTACGCTAGTCGTAATTTCTCACCAAATCGAAGTAATCAAGAGTATAAGCGACAGTGTAGTCGTCCTCAATGGCGGACAGGTAGTCGAAAGCGGCAAGACCGACGAGGTGTTCGGCAAGCCGCAGTCGGCGGCGACAAAACGAATTCTTGTATTGGAGGGCGGTATAAATGAGTAGCGAGCTTTGGAGAGAAATAGGCATAGGCTGTTGGCAAACGCTGTATTCGTCCGTGATATCGACGGTGCTGGCGACGGTAATCGGGCTGGTTATCGGCGTTTTGCTTGCGCTTACCGATAAACGCGGGCTACTGCAAAATGTTGTTATTAACAAGATTTTAGGCGTTATAGTCAACGTGCTACGTAGCGTTCCGTTCCTTATACTGTTCGTGGTGGTTATGCCGTTCACGCGAGTCGTGGTCGGTACTACGATAGGCACTGCCGCCACGATAGTGCCGCTCACGCTCGCCGCCGCACCGTTCGTCGCTCGGCTCACCGAGACGGCGATTAAGGAAGTAGACGGGGGAATAATCGAGGCTTCGCTCGCGTGCGGCGCGTCGGTGCGGCAAACTATTTGGAGAGCGATACTGCCCGAGGCGATGCCGTCAATTCTCGCTAACCTTGCCATAACGTTCGTAACCGTGGTCGGTTACTCGGCAATGACGGGTTTTTGCGGCGGTGGCGGCTTGGGCGCCATAGCGGTAAATTACGGCTATTACCGCAATAACCGTACCGTGATGTACGTTGCCGTGGTGTTTATCGTGGTGATAGTTCAGGTGTTTCAAGAGCTTGGTTTGTGGCTTGCCAAGCGGCGCGACAGGCGTAAAAAATAAGTCGCTATTAGTTAAGTCAAAAACTTTTTTACAAGGAGATCATTATGAAAAAACTACTCAAACTGCTCGTTACGGCCGCGCTCGGCGCGTCGGTCTTGTTCTCGTCGGTGGGGCTTGCCGCTTGCGGCGAAAACGACGATAAAACCATTCGTATCGGTGCTTCGCCCACGCCTCACGCCGAGATCTTGAAGGACGTAGTAAAGGATATTCTGAAAGAAAAGGGCTACACGCTCGAAGTCGTCGAGTACCCCGATTACGTTCTGCCGAACACCGCCGTCGAGAACGGCGAGCTCGACGCCAACTATTTCCAACACAATATGTATCTTAACTGGTTTAACGCCGAATACGGCACACACCTCGTTGCGGCGGCGCAGGTGCATTACGAGCCGTTCGGCGTGTACCGCGGAAGCTACAACGGCGAAAGCTTGTCCGACCTTCCGAACGGGGCCAAAATTCTCGTTCCCAACGACGGAACGAACGAGGCGCGTGCACTCTTTCTTTTGCAAAAGGAAGGACTTATCACGCTTAAAGCGGGTATCACTCCGTCCGAGGCGACTAAGCTCGATATAGCCGAAAACCCGAAGAACTTCGATATAGTCGAGGTGGAGGCTGCACAAACGGCGCTTTCTCGCAACGACGCGGCGATAGCGGTTATCAACGGCAACTACGCCATTCAGAACGGATTAAAGATAACCGAAGCCATTGCTACCGAGGACGGATCGGACGAGAACGTGCACGATTACGTCAACGTTATAGCAGTAAAAGCGGGGAATGAGAATACCGATAAAATAAAGGCGCTCACCGACGCCGTATTGAGCGACGCGGTAAAGCAGTACGTTCAAGAGCACTATTCCGGCGCGGTCGTAACGCTGTAAAATATACAAACAACAAAAACCGCTGTCAGTGTGACGGCGGTTTTTTGCGAATGAAAAATCAATAAAAATTATTGGTGATAAGCGTTGATTTTTTACGGGATGTCAACCCAGGCAGAATACTTTATATGCGCGTTTTTTGGCTTTTTTCCGCCTTCTTGCGCTCGACGTAGCGCTTGGGCTACGACTTCGCGCAACAAGTCGACAAATATCTCGAAAAAACGCTGCATATAAAGCGAGCATTTTGGGGTAGCAAATTGGGTGTTAGACAAGGCAAAGCCCGAAGCATAAGCCTAGGGTCGGCTATGCAAGGGCTTTAACGCAGTATAACGCACAATTTGCCCCTAAAAATGTGTTCTGCTCGGGTTGACATCCCGTACCATTTAGGTTATAATGTATAAGTAATAGTCTAATCGAAAAAGGAAGAAAACCAATGATTGACATTAATCTTATACGCAACGATACCGAAGGCGTTAAAGCGGCGCTATTAAAGCGCGGATACAAAGCCGACTTTAAGCCCATTCTCGATCTTGACGCGCGCCGCCGCGAGATAATAGGGCGGACGGAAACGCTTAAAGCCGAAAAGAATAAGGTCAGCGCGGAGATCCCCAAGCTTAAAAAAGCGGGCGAGCCCGTCGAGCCTATTTTTGCGCGTATGCGCGAGCTCGGCGACGAGATTTCCAAGAACGACGAGGAGCTTAAATCGGTAGAGGACAGCCTTCGCCACGAGCTTTTGTGCTTGCCGAACATTCCCGATCCCGACGTAGTTGCGGGCGAGAAAGAGAGCAACGAGGTTATCAAGGTTTTCGGCGAACAGCCCAAGTTCGATTTCCCGATCAAGAACCACGTGGAGCTTTGCGAAAGCTTGCACCTTATCGACTATGAGCGCGGCGTAAAGATCGCCGGCAACGGGTCGTGGCTTTACACGGGCACGGGCGCGCTTCTCGAATGGGCGCTTCTCAATTACTTTATCAAAACGCATACAGCTGACGGCTACACGTTTATTCTTCCGCCGCATATGCTCAATTACGAATGCGGTTTGGGCGCGGGGCAGTTCCCCAAGTTCGAGGACGACGTTTACCGCGTGGAAACCGCCGAAGGGGGCGCGGCGCGTAGGTTCATGCTTCCCACCGCGGAGACCGCGCTCGTCAATCTTTACCGCGGCGAAATTCTTCAAGAAAAAGACTTGCCTAAAAAGCTTTTCGCGTACACGCCGTGCTACCGCAAGGAAGCTGGCTCGTACCGCGCCGAGGAACGCGGCATGATCCGCGGACACCAGTTCGACAAGGTCGAGATGGTTCAGGTCACTACGCCCGAAAATAGTAAGGCGGCGTTCGAGGAGCTTGTCAATAAGGCTTGCGCGCTCGTAGAAGGGCTCGGGCTGCATTACAGGCTCAGCAAGCTCGCGGCGGGCGATTGCTCGGCGAGCATGGCGCGCACGTACGATATAGAAGTCTGGATCCCGTCCATGGGTATCTATAAAGAGGTCAGCTCGGTTTCCAACGCCAACGATTACCAGGCGCGCCGCAACATGACGCGCTACCGCGGCGCGGACGGCAAGATCGGTTACGTGCATACTCTCAACGGTTCGGGGCTTGCCACCTCGCGCATTATGCCTGCTATCGTCGAGCAGTATCAAAACGCCGACGGCTCGGTAAGAGTGCCTAGGGTCTTGCAGGAATTTTTGGGAATCGAAGTAATCAAATAATCAGTATTTTTACAAAAGGTTTTATTATGAGTTTTTTCAACAGACGAAGGGGTGAAGGCGGTACGTCGCCCGTACCCAACGAACAGCTCAATTTAACGAACTACGACGAGCGCACGGTGTTCCCGACGGACGGGTTTAGCGTGCAGCCGTCCGCGCCGCAGCCTATGCAGCAGCCGATCCCGTCGGCAACGACTACGGCGGTATTCGACGGCGCAGGCGTCTCGTCCGTGCCACCGATCGGCACCGAGCGCCCTATGGTGTTTGCGTCCAGAGAGCATAAAGACGTGTACATTTACGAGTATTCCGACCGTTTGGAATACTATGTAAAGATGAATACCTCTATGTATAAATTTAATACCGTTTACAAAAACTCGCAAGGATAAATCATGGACATAGAAAGAATACGCGGATTTATAATGATGATGCGCCCCGCCGACAAGGCTGTGCTTGTGGGCGGCGAGGGCGTTGTTCCGTCGCTCAGCCGTCCTAAGGTAGACAGCTGTGATTTCGGCGATTTCTTGCAGCCGTACGCTCTGAGTGAAATAGGCGAGCTCGCTATCGGTTGCACGTTCTCGCCCAAAATCGCGCGTGCGGTTGCCGAGTATAACATTGCGCAGGCGACGGAAGCGCGTTACGCGTTTGCGGGCGTTGTGCACGCGGGGCTTATCCGCGATCCCATGTCGCCGTCGGCTGCCGAGTTCTTCTCCGAGGACGCATACCTTACCTCAGAGCTTTTGAGTAGCTTCGACGACGAGTACGGTATCGGCTTTATCTATACCGACTGTTTGGGGCAGGGCAGGTTCGTGAACCGTACCGTGGATACCCGCGCACTGCGCGAGCTTTATCTCATGCCGCTTAGGTTTGCGGGAAGTAAGGCTTCGGGCGTTCAGCTCGACGGCGGATATCTCAATGGCGAAAAGGTTTGCGAGTCGAAAACGCTCTGCGAGATATATACAGATTATATTAAAAAGGAAGCAACGCTTTTCACGCAGTACGGCGACGCCGCGAACGGTAGCTCGTTCGACGCTATCGGCAGCGGCTGCGCGTACCTTCTCGGCGCCGACCAAGCCGTAAGGCGCGCCTTGGCGTACGACATAGCAAACGGCGTTCTCGACGAGCGCACTACCACTCGCGTAATCGAGCGCACGCTTGCCGCAGTGGTCAATTCGCACGAGTTCTACAATACGGACAAGCCGCGCGAGCAGTTGTCGGGCGAAAAACCCAATCTTGCGATCGAAAGCACGGTGCTGTTAAAGAACGACGGAACGCTCCCGTACTCGGGCAAGAATATAACCGTGTTCGGCGCTCATGACGCGACGGCGGACAGCGCGAAGTTCTCTATTATTCCCATTAAGGACGCGCCCAAAAAGCTGGGTGCGCTCAACGTGTTCATAATAACCGACTACGAGGAGAACGGTATCGACCATGCCGATATAACGGTTATTGCGGGCGCGGCAGCGGCGTCGAAAACGGTCGTAATAATCAAAGGCAGCTGCGCGACTCCGCTCGACGGCGTGGACTGCGCAAACGCAGTTATGTTCTGTCCGTACGACGTGCGCGTTACCGATATAGTCGAAATGCTCACCACAACCGCGCCGAGCGGGCGCTTGCCGTTCACGTGGTGCAAGAGCAAAACCGATTATCCCGTCAATAACAAGAAATACACAGCGCGCGGCGATTTCCGCTACGAGAGCACGTATAACGGCTACGCGCTGTTTAATAACTTCGACTCGAACGTTTCGTACCCGTTCGGGCACGGGCTCGACTATACAAGCTACGAGATCTCACGCCATACCTTCAACGCCAAGAGCGAGGGCGCTAAAATAACCGTTGAGTTCGTTGTAAAGAACGCGGGCGAGCTTGCGGGCGTTGCGGTGTGCCAGGCGTACATAACGCTTATCGGCGCGCCCGTGTACGGAATTTCCCGCAGGCTTGCCGCGTTCAAGCGTATCCCGCTCGAACGGAAGGAGAGCGAGGACGTTACGCTCGAAATCGATCTTAATAAGTTCGCGGTGTTCGACGAGAGTGCCGACGAGTTCTTTGCGCTCGGCGGCAAGTACCGTATCGATATAGGCTTTTCGAGCAAGGATATTCGGTTGTCGTGCGAGGTCAAGGTCGGCTTGGGTTCGCGCAGTAACGCGGGGCTCAACAAAAAGACCGCGCCCGCGTACTATAACGTAGACGGCAAGTTCGATCCGACCGCGCCCGAGATAGAAAAGCTTTTGAAAGTTCCGTTCATCAAAAAGCCCGACGAGCGTCCGGAGCTGGCGCCGCCGACGGAAGCAAGCGTTAAAAAGAAGCTTAAAAAGTTCGAAAAGAAAATCCCTGCGCACCTTCTGCCGCTGTTCAGGTATAAGGTCAAAACCACGCCTGAACGTAATAGCTAAACAGAGTGCAGTCAAAATAAAAAACAAATCCGACGAGAAATTTACTCGTCGGATTTTCTTTCAAAAATACTGCGCGCCGCCTTTGATAAAACGCACCGAAGCGTTCTCCCGTCGGTTGACTCCGTTAAAGCTACCTTGTGGCACACGCCACATCTTGTTTAGTGCTGCTGCGGTCAAGCCCTGACACGGTTCGCAAGCAGACGTTGCACAAGACCTTAACATCAACGTCACCTAACGGTAACAGACCTCCCATACGCAAACCGGGGACGGTGTTCAACCCTACTGTAGCGGATTGTAGGTTACAGAGCGCCGCTAACTCTCCGTCTAGCGCAGTACGTTTATTATAAGCTATTGCTTGAAAAAAATCAAGTATTTTCCATACTTCTTTGAAAAGAAGTAAGTAAGAAAAGTTTAAGTTTCGGTTTCGTATTGTAATTGACAATTTCTATGTCAAGTGATATAATACCAATGTTGATTTATCAACGCGGTGTAATATGGAAAAGATATTCGAGAATTTTACTGTATCCATACTGAAACTCAATAAGCTCGTACAAAAGATCAAGCTTTACGAAATGGAGGAGTACGGGCTTAAAGCCATTCACGTTATGTGCGGTTATTATCTGTACGAGCACGCGGACGGGCTTACGATAAGCGAGCTCAGTAAATATTGCTTGGAGGATAAGGCGGCTATATCGCGCGCGGTGTCGACTATGCGCGATAAGGACTTGGCCGCATACGACGCCAAAACCTATAACGGCAAAATAACGCTTACCGATAAGGGCAAGGACTTTGCGATAGCGGTGGGGCATAAAGCCGACCGCGCCGTAAACGCGGGCAGCGCGGACATGACCGAAGAACAGCGCGTTGAGTTCTATAAAACGCTCGGCACGATAGTCGATAACCTAAAAGACTATTATGATAAGCTTACGGGCAATAAAACGGAATAACAAACAACGAGGTGTTTTTTGTAATTTATAGCATATCTTACTTTAAGTTGAAAGCGCGATATAAAGTCGTGCTTTTTAATTTGCTATAATGAAGTGACCGCTCAATGAGTTGATTGTACTAAAATTTAAAGTAAGTTTTTCTTAGACGATACGCTTGAAAAAAACGTTATGCTATGGTAAAATATATAATTATATAGGAGAAAATTATGGCGATAACGAGTAACGAAAAACAAAAAGTAAAAACAGTAATATCGGACTATCTTTCTTCAGATAAATCGTCAACACGTAAAGAAATTATGGACGCTGTTTTAGACGCTTTTGGTTTTTTCGATAAAGAAAAACAAAGTAAATCAAGTAACTCAAAATGTAATAACATTCGGAGCTACGCTGGTTCTGTTTTAAGTGAAATGTGTTCTAACGGCGATATAAAAAACGAAAACGGTAATTACGTGTTAATAAAGGAAAGAGCAGTTATAGTTGAAGAGGATCAATGCAGAAATGCAATATTAGCTTTTTTAAAGAAAAAGCCGTATACAAAGAAAGATTTATATGCTACGCTTCAAAAACATTTCAAAACGGATAAAACAAAAACAGTTGCTGATGATAACGCTTTGAAAGGATTGGCAGGGAATTTATTGAGCAGTTTAATTAACACTAAGAAAATACTTTTGGAAGACGGAAAATATTCTTTGCCGGTGCAAATAGAAAAGAAAGTTTATCCAAAACAGGCTGTTGCGGAAGAAACTTTCGAAAAAATCTTTTTAGAACGTTTATGTGATTGCGGAGGAGATTTTTTTGAGAGATTTGTTTCTAATTTGCTTGAAAAATACTTTATTATTACAGGTAGAGACGTGCTTAATTGTGAGGTAATAGGCGGAACAAATGACGGTGGCATAGACGTGGTAATCGATACCATTGAAGAACTCGGATTTACAGAGCAGATTATGGTTCAGGCAAAGTGCCGAAAAAATATACAGATCACCGAAAAAGAAGTTCGTGAGTTTTATGGCGCACTAAATGCAAAGGGCGGTAGCAGGGGAATATTTATCACAACCTCCACATTCCATCCCTGTGCTGAAAAACTCCTCTTATCAATAAATAACTGTGTCGGGATTAACGGGAGCAAAATGTTCGGCTTAGTAAAACAAACCGCTTACGGGATACGCAAAAATAAAGATGGGTATTTATTTGACGAAACAATATTTAATAATTAGATTTCAATTGAGTTAAAAATAAAAATGCTCTTGGACAAGTCGTTCGAGAGCATTTTTGTATTTGTATGTTTTTGCGCTTGCTTCTTTACTGGGTTTTGGAATGGACGAAGGAGTTCGGCATGAACTCGCCGTAGAACATTTGCTGGAAGGCGGCGATATTCGAGTATCTGTCTTTGGGGTAGATCGATAAGGCTTTAAGCAGTGATTTTTCGCGCACGGGCTGAATTTTTACGTTGAGCATGGACGGGGGAACGATCCTGTCGTTGAGCCTGCGTTCCGTCGCTTCGGGCGGGGGATTGCCGACCAAGCAGGTGTATATCGTTGCGCCCAATTCGTATATATCCGTCCACGGGCCTTGCGAGCCGCCTTGCGTGTACAGTTCGAGCGGGGAGTAGCCCTTTTTGAGAACGAAGAACGGTTTCTGTACGTTCTGGGTATAAATGGACGCCGCACCGAAGTCGATTAGCTTTATTGCCTTGTTGTCGACTATCTGAATGTTCTCGGGCGAAATGTCTTTATGGATAACGCCGTGCTGGTGCAGCCTGAGCATGGTTTCGAGCACGGGGCGCATGATATTGAGCGTTTCGGACATGGATAGTCTGCCGCCGCGCCCGTTTATGAAATGGTGCAAGCTCATACCGTTCAGGTATTCCATGGCGATATAAGCGGTGTTGTTCGTAAGGAAGAAATCGTAAATACTGACTATGCCGTCGAGGTGCTTGATAGAGGTCAAGACCTTGGCTTCCTGTATGAACGCGGTAAGCCAATAGTTAAACGCTCGGGCGTTGTCCGGTCCGTCGACCTCGACCGCCGTTGCGCGCGGCGCGCGCTTGGTATAACCCTTGGGGAAGAATTCCTTGATAGCGACAGCCGTGCAGGTCAGTATGTCATACGCTTTGTACGTTATACCGAAACCGCCCCGACCGAGCGGAAGCCCGATAAGGTACCGTCCTGCAAGCAGAGTGCGCAAGGGCAGTGCGCCGAGCGCCGTGACTTCGTCAGTCGCGCGTTTTCCGCAACGTGTGCAAATACGGGTGCGCGGGTCGAGCGTACCGAAGCAGTGAAGGCATATAGTTCTTATGTCGCGGGGGTCTTGCATTTGCGCCTACATTTCCTCAATATATAATTATAAAGGATAAGAACGAATTTGTCAATAATTTAGGGAGAATTAATAGTAATCATATTTTTCGAAAATAATCGCGTAAAGCAATAAACAACGAAGCGAAAATAATCGGGTGTATAAAAAACGAACATTAAAGTAAACACACGACACTGAAATTTTCTTGCTTACTTCTTTTCTAAAAGAAGTAAGAATCGATTGACCGAAGTTGCGTTATATGTTATACTTATTTCATGAGCAGTGCCGAGGTACAAACTACGCGGGAGACCGCGTACAGTAAACCGGAAGAACTGACAAACTTTATAACCTATGCGGTTGCCGCGGCGTTATCGTTTGTCGGGCTCGTTTTTTTATTGATAAAAGCGGATGGCGCGATGCAGGCTTTTTCGTCGTGCGTGTTCGGGCTTATGCCGCTTATAGCGTTCACCGTCGGCGCGCTCGGGCATATCGCTAACCCCGATAAGCAAGCCGTCCGCGTTATGCGCAGGTTCGAGCGTTGCATTATAGCCCTGCTCATGCTTGGCGTAATGGCGCCTATTCTCCTTATCGGCTTGCCGAGCGGCGGGGAAATCGACGCGGCGTGGGGCTACGTACTGTTCTCGATCATTGCGGCGGCTGTCGCGGCGGCTACGGTACTGAACGCAGTCAATATCAAGGAATACAGGTTGATAAGCTTGATATTATACGTGCTTGTAGCGGTTGCTTGCGCCGCGGGCGTACCTCGGATTTTATCGATCTGCGGCTGGGAGCTGTTCTCGTTCGCAATAAGCGGTTGCGCGGTTTACTTGATCGGCACTATTGTGTGCGCCATACGCACTCTTCCGGCGCGGCACGTAATCTGGCATTTATTCGTTATTTGCGGTGCGGTATTGCACTTTGTAGGCGTTTATATTTACTTGTTTTAAGAGGGTCAATCGAATCATGTACAAGAAGGTAACGGCATACGACGCGGTCGGCATGGAAAAGAAGATCGCCGAGTTCTGGAAAGAAAACGACGTATTCAACAAGAGCATAACGGCGCGCGAGGGCGGCGAGGAATTTTCGTTCTACGACGGTCCGCCGACCGCCAACGGCAAGCCGCACGTGGGGCACGTTTTGACGCGCACCATGAAGGATATTATTCCGCGCTTCCATACCATGAAGGGTAAGCACGTTTTGAGAAAGGCGGGCTGGGATACGCACGGTCTGCCCGTCGAGCTCGAAGTCGAGAAATCGCTCAATATCGACGGCAAACAGGATATAGAGAAGTACGGCGTAGAGCCGTTCATCGAGAAGTGCAAGCAGAGCGTTTGGAAGTACAAGTCGGAGTGGGAAAAAATGTCCGACCGCGTAGGCTATTGGGCGGACATGGACAACCCCTACGTGACATACGACGACAAGTATATCGAAAGTGTTTGGTGGTCGCTTAAAACCATATTCGATCGCGGGCTTATCTACAAAGGTCACAAGATCGTTCCATACTGCCCGCGCTGCGGCACGGCGCTGTCGTCGCACGAGGTGGCGCAGGGCTATAAAGACGTTACCGAGCGCACGGCGGTCGTCGGGTTCAAATCCGACTTCGAGGGCGGGTGCTATATCCTCGCGTGGACGACCACGCCGTGGACGCTTCCCTCTAACGTTGCGCTGTGTGTAAACGCCAAGTTCGATTATATTCTTATCGAAGCGGACGGCAACAAATACGTTCTTGCGAAAGAGCTTGTGGACAAGCATTTTAAAGAATATACCACGCTCAAAACTTATAAGGGCAGCGCGCTCGTCGGCGTTAAGTACGAGCCGCTTTACAAGACCTATAACGGCAAAGCCGACTGCTATAAAATAGTCAGCGACGGTTACGTAACGCTTACCGACGGCACGGGCATAGTACATATAGCGCCAGCGTTCGGCGAGGACGACGCGCGCGTCGGGCGGGATAACGGGCTTCCGTTCGTAAAGACGATAGACGAGCGAGGACGGTTCACCGAGCCCAAACAGTTCGAGGGCAAGTTCTGCAAGGACGCGGACAAGGACATAATCGCCGAGCTTAAATCGCGCGGTCAACTCGTATCCGCGCCGTCGTACACGCACAGCTATCCGTTCTGCTGGCGGTGCAATACGCCGCTTCTGTACTACGCGCGCGAAAGCTGGTTCATTAAGACGACCGCCGTCAAGGACAAGCTGATAAAGAACAACGCTTCGGTCAATTGGTATCCCGAGAGCATCGGTACGGGCAGGATGGGCAACTTCCTCGAAAACGTTATCGACTGGGGCTTGTCGCGCGACAGGTATTGGGGCACGCCGCTGCCTATCTGGGTATGCGACAAGTGCGGCAAGACCGAGGCTATCGGCAGCAAGCAGGAACTCAAAGACAAGTGCGGAATAAAAGGCGATATCGAGCTTCACAAGCCGTTCGTCGACGGCGCGACCTATAAATGCGCTTGCGGCGGCACGATGAAGCGCACGCCCGAGGTCATAGACTGCTGGTACGATTCGGGCTCTATGCCGTTCGCGCAGTATCATTATCCGTTCGAGAATAAAGAGGTTTTCGAAAAAACCTTCCCCGCCGATTTCATATCGGAAGCGGTCGACCAAACGCGCGGCTGGTTCTACACCTTGCTCGTTATCTCGACCCTTCTTTTCGACAAGGCACCGTTCAAGAACTGCTTGGTGCTCGGTCACGTAACCGACGAGCAGGGCAGGAAACAGTCCAAGCACCTCGGCAACGTAGTCGACCCGTTCTCCGTCCTCGACGCGACGGGCGCGGACGCGGTACGCTGGTACTACTACACGAACTCCGCGCCGTACCTGCCGAGCAGGTTCTATATGAAAGCGGTGTCCGAGTCGCAGAACAAGTTCCTCGGCACGCTGTACAACACCTACGCGTTCTACGTAATGTACGCCGATATAGACAGCTTCGACCCGACCAAGGTCGATAAGAAAAAGCTCAAATACACGCTCATGGATAAGTGGGCGCTGAGCGAGCTTAACGAACTCGTCAAGTTTGTGGACGACGGGCTTACGCAATACAAGCTGTACGAAACGGCGCGCGCTATTGCCGACTTTACCGACAAACTGTCCAACTGGTACGTGCGCCGCTGCCGCGAGCGCTACTGGGCGGGCGGCATGACGACCGACAAGACCACGGCGTTCTACACGCTGTATACAGTGCTCGAAACGCTCGCGCGTTTGGTCGCGCCGTACACGCCGTTTATCGCCGAGGAGATCTATCAAAACATAGTTCGCACGGTAGACGAAAAAGCGCCGCTGTCCGTGCATACGGCGGACTTCCCCAAGCCAGACAAAAAGCTCATCAACGAAAAGCTTACGTGCGATATGGAGCGCGTTATCAAGGCGGCGGAGCTCGGTCGCGCGGCGCGTAACAAGAGCGGGCTTAAAAACCGTCAAACGCTCGGCAAAGCGATAGTCGCGGGCGAGTTCCCGATCGAGTACGCCGATATCCTCGCCGACGAGCTCAACGTTAAGGCTGTCGAGGTCGGCGGCACGAGCGAGCTTACCGGTTACGACGTAAAACCGCAGTTAAAGACCGTCGGTCCCAAGTACGGCAAAAAGGTGGGCGCGATACGCACGCACTTAGCCGATAACGGCGACGTTGCCGCTAAAACCGTTTTGGCGGGTAATATATATAAGTTCGAGGTCGACGGCGAGCAGGTAGAGCTCACCAAAGACGATATGCTGATAGCAACGCGCGGTGCGGAAGGCTACTGCGTGGAAGCCGATCTTGATATGACCGTTGCGCTCGATATAAATCTCACCGAGGACCTTCTCTTAGAGGGCGGCGCGCGCGAGATAATCTCTAAGGTCCAGACCTTGCGCAAGAGTAGCGGGTTCGACGTTACCGACCGTATCAAGCTTTACTGGGCGGGCGACGAGTTCATAGAAAAAACGTTCGCGCTCCACGGCGAGCGCATAGCTAAGGTGACGCTTTCGGTCGAAGTGATTAAGCTTGCGACGGACGGCGAAGCCGCCGACATTAATGGACATAATGCCATTCTCAAAGTAGAAAAATGTTAGCGCCCGATTGGAACGATTATAAAATTCTCGGCAGCGGCGACGGGCTCAAACTCGAACGCTGGCGGGACATAATACTGCTCCGTCCCGATCCGCAGGCGATATGGCGCGCGACCGTTGATTATTCCGCGTTCGACTGCCACGCGAAATACGAGCGCGACAGGGCGGGCGGCGGCAGGTGGATAGTGCGCAAGCCTATGCCCAAGGAATGGACCATCGACTGGCGCGAGCATAAGTTCTACGTCAAGCCGACGGGGTTCAAGCACACGGGCGTTTTCCCCGAGCAAGCGGTCAATTGGGACAAGACGTCCGCGCTTGTAAAGTCGGGGCAGAAAAAGCTCGGGCGGCAGGTCAAGATATTGAACTTGTTTGCGTACACGGGCGCGTCGACGGCGGTGCTCGCCAAGGCGGGCGCGCACGTAACGCACGTAGACGCGGCGAAGGGCATGGTCGAGCGCGCACAGCTTAACTGCAAGCTAAATTCCGTTCCTACCGAGAACACTCGGTTCATTGTCGACGATTGCAAAAAGTTCGTCACGCGTGAGATAAAGCGCGGCAAGAAGTACGACGCGGTCATCATGGATCCGCCCAGCTACGGCAGGGGCGCGAACGGCGAGGTATGGCGAATGGAGGACGATATCTTCGAGCTCGTAAAGCTGACCACCGTGGTACTGACCGACGAGCCAATTTTCTTCCTGTTAAACAGCTACACGACGGGGCTTCAACCGCAGACCATTTCCAACGTTCTCTCTCTGAATATCCCGTACGGCAAGGTGACGGCTTACGAGGTATGCCTGCCGACTGAGCGAGATAACGTGGCGCTCCCGTGCGGTTGTTCGGGACTTCTCGAACGCGTATAGCTCGCGTGATACTGCGTCAAGCTTCGCGCGCCCTAGGGTCATGTAGGTGGGTCTACACTCCCCGTCGTGCGCACTCGCTTTCCTTGTCTGACGCGGCTCTACGCGCTCTCGCACAAGCTACAAATCACTCCGAAGGGGTCAAAAATTTCTAATTAATTTAAGGTGAAACAGTGCAAGACGATAAAGACAAAATTCAAGCGGCGCCGTCCAAGAAAATCAAGCTTAGGCTTGACGTAAAGGACGTCGTGCGGAAGCCCAAGGAGCAAGAGCCTAACGAGGACGGTATAACCGTGCTGTTCGAGGACAATCATTTGCTTGTGGTCGTTAAGCCGCAAAACGTTCCCACCCAAGCCGACGAGAGCGGCGACGAGGACCTTCTCACTAAGCTTAAAAAGTACCTTGTTAAAAAGTACAACAAGCCCGGAGAAGCGTACCTGGGACTCGTGCATAGGCTCGACCGCCCGACCGGCGGCGTTATGGTTTTCGCCAAGACGAGCAAGGCGGCGGCGCGGCTCAGTGAGCAGCTGAAAAATCACGACGAGTTCGAAAAGACCTACCTTGCCGTGACGAGCGGTAGACCCACGCGCACGGGCAAGATAGAACACTACCTCGCAAAAGACAGCAAGACCAATACGGTCGTCGTTGCGCCGAGCTCGCTCGAAGGCGCGAAAAAGGCGGAGAGCGATATAGAGATAAAGGACGAGCGCGACGGGCTTACGCTCGTTTCGGTAAAACTTTTGACGGGCAGGAGCCACCAAGCGCGCGTGCAGTTAAAGGCGTTGTCCGCGCCGATAGTGGGCGATTACAGATACGCGGGCAATAAGCTTATAAAGAGTCCGCACCTTGCGCTCTGGGCGTACAAGCTCGTTTTTGCGCATCCCGTAAGCGGCGATATCATGCGGTTCATCGCGCTTCCGCCCGACGAGTTTCCGTGGACGGTATTCGATACCGAATCGCTCGTCGATATAGTGCGACCTATAAGCACCAACCACTATTTTAATTAACAATCCAAAATCAGTAATCCAATCCGATAAAACAAGGAGTTAATATTATGTTAGATCAAGAGATTTCCAATCTTTTAGCCTTTGCCGAGACCAACCTTTTGCTCGACGAGCTCGACTGCGCACAAGCGGCGCGGCGCATTGCAAGGCTTCTCAAAATAACCGAGTTCATGCCGGTGGAAGCGCAGGAGGGCGTCGACGCGGTCGCTTCGCCCAATTCGCTTATCGAGCCGCTTTTGTCGTACGCGCTTGAAAATAAGCTCGTGGACGAAGCGGGCAAGGCGGCGCTAAAAGCCGAGATCATGGACGCGCTCATGCTCAAACCGTCGGAGATAAACGATCTGTTCGCCGACACCTATGCGGTCAATAAGCAAAAGGCGTTCGACTTCCTCTACGACTACTGCGTTAAGTCGGGCTACGTAGATCCCGAAGAATGCGCCAAGAACGACAGGTGGGAAGCGAAAGAGCTCAAAAGCAAGATCGAGATAATAATAAACACCATGCCTGCGGCTACTACCGACGGCAAGTACCCCAAGTGCGCGCTCTGCCACGAGAACGAGGGCTACGCGGGTAGGGCGAATATGCGCTCGGTATCGACAGAGATAGACGGCGAGGAATGGTTCTTCGACTTCTCGCGTCACCAATATTTCGATAAGCACGGCGTTTTGGTGAGCGCCGAGCACAAGCCCATGGCGGGCGGTATCGACACCATGAAAAAGCTCGCGCTTGCAGCCGACTTTATCGGTCAGGACGGGTTTGTGGGCGTGGACTCTCTCGCCGAGAACGGCGGAGCACACAATACCGCTCACGAGCATTTCAAGACCGGCTTTAATCAGCGCAACGTGCCCATGCTCAAACAGGGCTACAAGCTTAGGTTAAAGAGCCAAGAGTATCCGTACCTCGAAATGGGCACCGTCGATTGGTATCCCACCGTTATCCGCTTCTCGCACTCCAACCTTGAAAAGACGGTCGAGTTCGCGGCAAAGCTTATCGAAGCGTGGAAGGGCTACTCGGACGAGCGTATCCCCAACGACGGCAAGAGCAATTTTTGCAGCGTCGTGTGCCGCAAGGTGAACGGCAAGTATATATTCGACGTAGTGCTTCGCTCGTCGGCGCTCAAACGCCCGCGCATGGCAGCCGAGTTCGACGAGATCAAGGCGGGCGCGCTTTCGATAACCGATTTACTCGGCTACGTGGTGCTTCCCAACAAGCTCAGCGAGGACCTCAAAACCGCGCAGCTCTATCTCGACGGCACGCTCGCGTTCGACGTCAACGCCAAAACGCCCCTCCACAAAATGGTCGAGCGCATTCTCAAAGCGCAGGGCGGCACGGTGAGCAAGCTCGAAGCCAAGCTCAACGTTCACGACGAAGTCGACGCGGTCTGCGAGAAGATACTCGCTTCCACCGCCACGTTCGACAATAATACGATATTCGATTTCCTCGGCACGCTTAATATAAGAGAGCTGTAAAAAAGCGTATTTCGATATGGAACGTAAATTTAAGGGAAAAAGTCTTTTTGCGTTCCCGACCGATTATACCGTCGTGGATATAGAAACGAACGGTCTTATATCGGGCGTATGCGAGATCATCGAAGTATCGGCGCTCAAATACCGTAACGCGATATTGCAAGGCGAATTCTCGACCCTGATAAAGCCCACGCAGCCGATAACTTGGTTTACCGAGAACCTTACGGGAATAACCGACGAGATGGTGCAGAACGCGCCCGATATATACGGGGTAATGCAGGACTTCTATGATTTTGTCGGTAAGGATATTCTGATAGGGCATAACGTAAACTTCGACGTGAATTTCCTGTACGATAATCTGTGGCGGCATAACGGGCTGGTTCTAGATAACGACTTCGTCGATACGCTGCGGCTTGCGAGAAAGGCTCTGCCTTGGTTACACAACCATAAGCAAACGACGGTAGCCGCGTATTACGGAATAGAAACGACAGGCGCGCACAGAGCGCTACGAGATTGCGAAATTTGCAACGCCTGCTATCTCAATTTGAAAAGGGAATTGAAGTCAAACAAATAGCTCGCTATCTCCGTTGTCGAAGTATAGCGGGCTATTCTTTTATTTCGCGTCGGAAAAGTTAAAATGTAAGATTAATAATCAATTTTAATGCACGTGCGTTGTATTTTTTGTATGCTTTTTTGGTCTCGATTATATTTTCCGCTATCAAGATATTGTGCACGTGTGGAAATTATTTCTTCAGCCTTTTTATAGTGAGAATTGGATATTAAGCGGACGATGGATATTACTATAAAGATAGCTTCTAATATTAACCAACCGAAGCGTGTAATACCTAACATATAATAATATATTATCCAATTAGATTTTTCCACGTTAAAAGTCGAGGGAAGCGCGTATGATAATATTAGAGGGATTGCAAACAATGCTGTGGCAGATATTATATAAAGTAGTGGAATATAAGCTACACCTAATTCTTTTAGAGGTTTGAGTTTCGTTTTTTGTATAATGTATGTAGCTATGGCACATATAAATCCTGCTGCAAAAAGAATCGGTACTATATAAATGGGAATCGTCGCCATTAACGTTTTAAATGTTTTAAAACTATTTAATACTGTAGCATCTACGGTAGGTATAGGTTTTGTTGACGCCGAAGAAGAGAATAGTATTGAAAAAAATACGAGTAAGTGAGAGATTTGTGCAAAGGCGTTTCGTTTAATCGCGTCTGATTTTTTGGGCGGGGTAGTAGGTTCATTATTTTGTAATTCGTTATACCTAGTCCAATCTATAGAATTTTCCATTTGCATAACCTCTTGGAAGTCTTCTCTTGGGATTACTCTTAAGTAAAACTCTAAGGTGTTGGTTTTCCTAGCTTCGGTTGCGACACCATAGGTATAGGTACTCTTTTTCTCTTGAATATCTACTTTTCCGTTAGAACTTATCGTTCCTGTATATCCCGAAACATAGGTACCCGTTTCATTATGATAGTTATACCCGTCATAAGATTCACTAATCGTGTAATGTTTATAGCCCTTTAATTGCAAATCGTTCTCATCTATTATTTCCTCATCTATATTGTAGAATTGATTATGCCCCCTGCTAAAGTATCCTTTGAATTGAAAATAAGGGATGTTATGACTATCACGGGAAGAGGACAATCTGAAATTGTAGTCAAATGTGTTGGATGAGCCGTAGTAACCTGTATCGCCATGAAAGCGGGGAACGTACATAACATATCCAATTGACAGTGCTTTGTTTACTATTTTTTGAAATTTAGTTTCAATAATTTTGTCAGCTGCGATGCTGTTTTTAATTTCGATATTTCTATTTTCTTCAAATGACATATATTCATCCCTCGTTTAGTAGATTTATATATATCATTATATCAGAACAATAGTTCTAAGTCAATATATTTTAGAATAAAAGTTCTAATATATTTATATGAGTTTTGGGGATAGATTAAAAGACCTATTAAAGGAAAACAATATATCACAATCGACCTTGGCTGCTGCTATAAGCGTTTCACAAAGAGCGGTGTCAAAATGGATAAATCACCAAAGTGAGCCGACCGAAAGCTGTATTGTTAAATGCGCGAATTATTTTTCCGTGTCAACGGATTATATGTTGGGAGTGCGCGACGATTATTGATTGTAACAAAGAAGCGCTTGGATATATTCCAAGCGCTTCTTATACGCCGCATTTCGATATAAATATGATTTATGCAGGAACGCGTTCTTCGAGCGAGGGTTCCTGCGATTTGTCGGGGTCCTCGTAGGCGGGTTCTGCCAACATGAACACCTTGCCGTCACGAACGTAAATTTCCAAATCGTGATCGAACGGGTCTTCTTCCAACGCGGAATAGTCGAGCGCGCTATCTTTGATTTGCTCGCAAATGAGTTCTCCCACGCCTTCCGGAAGATCGCGATACTTTTTCTTTTTATTTACGAGAGAGGGAAGGGCGTGGAAGAATGCGTCTACTCTGCCACGCTTGCGCTTGAATTCTACAATATCGATTTTGAGCGTTTTGGTTTCCAGTTCGTGCCAATCTTTGAGCGTGTCCTTTACCTTTTTCGTGCGTTCGAAATAGGTATCAAAGAGGGAGCGGCAAAACTCACGCGAAACCTGCCCGCGCGAACGGTTGAGTACGTATTTTAAATCGCTCACGTAATACAGTACGGCGAGCAGGCGGTTTTGGTACTCCACCCAGGGCTGTATCTCCCAAACGGTATCGCAGTACTTTTTAAAGTCTACGATCTTCACGCGAGAGTACTCATTCAGCGTTTCGTTCGCTTGACCTAGTAGCTGCACACATTCTCCCTCGATGGAGGAAAGCTCGATTAGCGTTCGTGCGCACAGATCGGCATTTGTCTGCAATTCGGTTTTGTGCATTAGTAGCACGATCACGCGGGTGATGAGCGCCTCTACCTTGCTCTTGTATTCGTTTTGCTGAAAAGATGCGATACTGCGAATGCTGTCGTTCAAACGATTTAGACCCTTGGCAATATCCGTCATATACTTTTGCCCGACTATGAGCGCCGCTACGCCGAACACGAGCGAGCTTGCCGTACTGAGCGCCCCACTCGTCGTACTGAGCGCCGCCGCGCTCTTTTTTTGAAAGAGCCCGAAAAACGCCTTCTTCGCGTCTCGCGAGGGTGGAATTTTGGATGCGGCGGGCAAGATCGCCTGATAGGCTTTTCCTACCGCCTGCGAGCTCGCGGAGAGCACGCACGCGATCTCCGGCACGGCTTGGTTGAGGCGGGCGAGAATGATCTCGTCATCGATCTCTACCAACTTGCTTTCATCGATAACCTTATCGGGCAAAAGCTGCTCAACTTTTACGCTCACGTTCGTTTGCTTCTTTAATTTGCGCGATTTTAATCCAAACATTTTTTGTCCTATTCGAATACTCGTTGCGTGATAGTCCTACCGTTCCGCAAATAAGCTTCGCCTATATTGTATCACATTTACGCAGGGAAGTAAATTATATCTGCGTATTTACGCAAACTTTCGAAATGCAAAAAGGCATCTCTGATTTTTAAAAGTTGTATTTTTACGCGATGAAAAAATCTCTCTGACAAATTGTCAGAAAGATTTTAACTGCGTGAGATGAAGTAAAATAAATTACCGTTTATTGTACAATCATTTTATATCCCAAGTACGCCCGCGACGAATAGAATGCCGATTATCATGGCTGCGGTCGTAAGAATAAACACAGCGAGAGCTATAAACCCGATAGGGCGGCGGTTGCAACGGAACTGATAAAAAATGCCCATAAGCGCAGAGCATATATATTCGACGAGTAGTACCACCAAGGCTACCACAAATCCTATGATAAATACTATAAATACGATTATTCCCAGGTCGCCCAAGTCTAATATTGCCATGATCGCCCAAGCGCACAGTACGAACATACCCGTCGTGAATATGCTCATGATAATGGAATACACGCCGAACCACATGGTTGTTTCTTTGCGCCCCGGCTCGTCGCATATTTTGCGGTATCTTCGGTTTAACCGAAAAAATACGTTACTTATCCAATTAAAGCCGCCGAGCAAACAGCCTATATTGCTCATCATGGTTACGTTACCTCCGTTATTGTTTTAGTTTCCTTTGCAGTATACCATATTTGCGATTTGGTTTATTATATCACAATCACAGATTGATTTTTCGATTTCTTTGCAATAATCGATACTCATGGTTCTTTCCGTATTTGCGGTTTGGTTTATTATATCACAATATACCGCGGTTGTCAATATTCTTCTTTACGGCAGCCTGTGCCCAGCCGATTCGTATATCTTGTACCACTCGTAGTCGGTTAGCGTAACTTCACAGCAATCCTTGTAGCCGAGCATATGCTTGTCGAGCGTAGTGCCGACTATCGCCTGCATATCGGCGGGGTGGTGTAGAACCCAAGCGATAGCGACCGCTTCGGGCGTTACGTCGTATTTTTGTGCCAAACCGTTCAGCAAGGCGTTCAGCGCGAAGTATTTTTCGTTTGCCTTATTTTCGGTTATCGCGCCGCGAAAGAAGTAGCCCGTTTCGTCGGTGAACTCGCACTGCATAGTGCCGTAGGTTTGTATCGTTATATCGTTCATGCGGCAGTATTCGAGCACGCCGCCGCTTTTGTCGCACGCCGACGGGTGGTCGGTGTTCACGTTTATGCCGTAGTCTATGATAGGGCAGTACGCGGGACCCAGCTGCAATTGGTTGGCAATAAGCTTTTGCTTAACGGTGCGCTGTAAAAACTCGGTTTGCTGCGCCGAGAAATTGCTGACGCCGAACAGCCGCACCTTGCCCGATCGTTCGAGCTCGTCGAAAGCCCTGGCTATTTGTTCGGGGCGCATGAGAGTATCGGGGCGGTGCAATAGCAGTATATCTATATGGTCGGTATTAAGGCGTTTCAGCGAGCCTTCGACGGACGATATAATATGGTCGTGGTTCAAATCGTACATTCCGCCCTTAATGCCGCATTTGGTTTGCAATACTATTTTTTGGCGTAGCGACGGGTCGATTTTTATCAGTTCGCCAAGCTTGCTCTCGCACGAGCCGCCGCCGTATATATCGGCGTTATCGAATAGGTTCACGCCTATATCGAGCGCGGCGCGGATAAGCCGATCCACGTTTTGCATAGGTTTATCGGCTATGCGCATAAGCCCAAGCGCAAGCCGTGACACCTCGATTCCGCCTAAATTCTTGTATTTCATTGTATAAGTATAACACAGTTCGGCATAAAAATCAATAGATTTACCCGATGCCAACCCGTGTTGAACACATTTTCAGGGACAAATCGTGACTTATACTGCGTCAACGCCCTTGTATAGCCGACGTAAGGCTTATACTGCGGGCGTTTCCTTGTCTAAGCCTACGATTTGTTTCCCTGAAAATGCTCGCTTTTGCGGAGGCGCGTTTCGAGCTATTTGTCGACTTGTCGAGCGAAGTCGTAGCCAATGCGCTACTACGAGCGAGAGAAGGCGGAAAAGAGCCGAAATCGCGCCCTGCCAAAAGTGTTCACACGGGGTTGGCATCGGGTATTGCTGTTGTTTTTAGTATGGCGATAATAAGTTTTTATTATGGTTAAACGACTGTCGAATTTTCGTCAAGTACTTGACAATTATAGCGAAATATTGCATAATATAACAGATATCAAAGGAGGTCTTATGGACGAACTAATTGTACAGGACGAACAATCCTTGAAAGAGCTGATCAAGCGTGTGCGCGCCGCTCAAACCGAGTACGCTTCCTACACGCAGGAGCAGGTAGACAAGATTTTCCTTGCGGCGGCGACGGCTGCCGACAAGGCGCGGCTCGACCTTGCCGAAATGGCCGTTAAAGAGACGGGCATGGGCATAGTCGAGGATAAGGTTATCAAAAACCACTATGCCGCCGAGTATATCTACAACGCCTATCGCGATACCAAGACTTGCGACGTTATAGAAACAGACGAGGCGTACGGCGTACAGGTTCTTGCCGAGCCCGTCGGTATCGTAGCGGCTATCGTTCCTACGACCAATCCCACCTCTACCGCTATATTCAAGGCGTTACTTGCGCTCAAAACGCGTAACGGTCTTATATTCTCGCCGCACCCGCGTGCAAAGAACTGCACGATCGCGGCGGCTAAGGTTGTGCTCGACGCGGCGGTCGCTGCGGGCGCGCCCAAGGGCATTATCGGCTGGATAGACGTTCCCAGCGTTCCGCTCTCGGCGGCGGTCATGAGCGACTGCGACCTCATTCTCGCAACGGGCGGTCCCGGCATGGTGCGCGCGGCGTACTCGTCGGGCAAACCCGCAGTCGGCGTCGGCGCGGGCAACACTCCCGTTATCGTCGACAGTTCGGCGGACATCAAGCTCGCGGCGTCCAGCATACTCCACAGTAAATCGTTCGACAACGGCATGATCTGCGCGTCAGAGCAGTCGGTCATCGTCATGCCCGACGTTTACGACGAGTTCCGCAAAGAACTCGATTACCGCGGCGCGTACTTCCTCAATGCCGAGGAGATCGACAAGGTCCGCAAAACCATACTTATTAACGGTTCGGTCAACGCCAAGATAGTCGGGCAGAGCGCTGCTACTATCGCCAAGCTCTGCGGCTTCGAGGTTCCCGAGACCGCGCGCATACTCGTAGGCGAGGTCGAATCGGTCGAGCTCGAAGAACCGTTCGCGCACGAAAAGCTTTCGCCCGTGCTTGCAATGTACAAAGCAAAAGACTTTAACGACGCGCTCAAAAAAGCCGAAAAGCTCGTCGCCGACGGCGGCTACGGTCACACCTCGGTCATTTACGCCAACGAGCACACCGAGGGCGCGAAGATCCAGGCTTTTGCGGATCTCATGAAAACCTGCCGTATACTCGTCAACACGCCCGCGGCGCAAGGCGGTATCGGCGACATCTATAACTTCAAGCTTCGTCCGTCGCTCACGCTCGGTTGCGGGTCGTGGGGCGGCAACTCGGTATCCGAAAACGTTTCGGTCAAGCACCTACTCAACTATAAAACGGTAGCAATAAGGAGAGAGAATATGCTGTGGTTCCGCGCGCCCGAAAAGGTGTACTTCAAAAAGGGTTGTATGCCCGTTGCGCTTCAAGAGCTGAAAGACATGGGCAAAAAGCGCGTGTTCATAGTTACCGACGAATTCCTGTTCAAGAGCGGGTTCTCTAAGCAGGTGAGCGACGTGCTCAACGAAATGGGTATCGTCAACACCACGTTCTCAGACGTTCAGCCCGATCCTACGCTTGCTTCGGCTAAGAAGGGCGCGGAAGCCATGCGCTCGTTCGAGCCCGATACGGTCGTCGCGCTCGGCGGCGGCAGCGCGCTCGACGCAGGCAAGATCATGTGGGTGCTGTACGAGCATCCCGAAGTCGACTTCGCCGACATGGCTATGCGGTTCATGGATATAAGAAAGCGCGTTTACCGCTTCCCCGAAATGGGCAAGAAAGCGTACTTCGTCGCTATCGCCACCACCGCAGGCACGGGCTCCGAGGTAACGCCGTTCGCCGTTATCACCGACGAAAAGACCGGACTTAAATACCCGATCGCCGACTACGAGCTTCTGCCCAAGATGGCTATTTGCGATCCCGGGCTTATGATGAGTATTCCCAAGGGACTTACCGCCAACTCCGGCTACGACGCTATGGTCCACGCGCTCGAAGCGATCGCTTCGGTCATGTCCAGCGACTTCGCCGACGGCATGGCTAAGGAAGCTATCAAGCTTATTTTCGAATATCTGCCTATCGCGTACAACGACGGCAAGAACGAGAAAGCCCGCGCCGAAATGGCGTATGCCGCTACCATGGCGGGTATGGCGTTTGCTAACGCGTTCCTCGGTATCTGCCACTCCATGGCGCACAAGCTCGGCTCGTATCACCACCTGCCGCACGGCATGGCGAACGCGTTGCTCCTTCCCGACGTAATGCGGTTCAACGCCGCCGAAGCGCCCAACAAGATGGGTACCTTCCCGCAATACGATCATCCCACGTGCTTGCACCGCTATGCGGAGATCGCCGAAATGGTCGGCATAAAAGGCAAGACCGACGAAGAAAAGCTCAATAAGCTTATCGATAAGCTCGTCGAGCTTCGCCGCGCAGTAGGGCTTCCCGACACGATCAAGGCGGCGGGCGTACCCGAGGATAAGTTCCTCGAATCGCTCGATGAAATGAGCCGCGCCGCGTTCGACGATCAGTGCACGGGCGCCAACCCGCGCTATCCGTTGATCGCCGAGGTCAAGCAGATCTATCTCGACGCTTACTACGGCACTAAGAAGGCGAAATAATAGGAGGGGAAATAATGAGTATGAACGAAATTGCAAAAAGACCGAATAAGGTCGTTTACCGCGACGGCGAATGCTGCTACAAGGTTTTCGCGGCGGACTATAATAAAGCCGATATTTTGAACGAGGCGCTCAATCAGGCGCGCGTAGAAGCCACGGGCTTGTTCATTCCCAAGGTCCACGAGGTGAAGAAACTCGACGACGGCAGGCTCGCTATCGTCATGGACTACGTAGAGGGCAAGTCGCTCGCGGCGCTCATTGCCGAGAATCCCGCTAAGCGCAGCGAGTATATCGCGCGGCTTATCGATATTCAGTTGTCCATGCACAAGCTTACCGCGCCCGACCTTAACAAGCAGCGCGACAAGTTCGCTCGTAAGTTCGAGCAGTCTGGGCTTGACGCCACGACGCGCTACGAGCTCCACGCTCGGCTCGACGGTATGCCCAAGCACAACAAGCTTTGTCACGGCGACTTTAACCCGTCCAACGTTATAATCACGGCGGACGACCGCGCTTGCATTATCGATTGGTCGCACGCGACTATCGGTAACGCTTCGGCGGACACCGCGCGCACGTACCTTTTGTTCAAGCTCGCGGGCGACGACAAGACCGCCGAGGACTACATGACGGCGTTCTGCAAAAAGTCCGACACCGCGCGCCAGTACGTCGAAGCGTGGCTGCCTATCGTAGCCGCTTCGCAAATGGCTAAGGGCAAGCCCGAAGAAAAGGAAATGCTTAGCAAATGGGCTGACGTTTGCCAATATGACTAAAATAATCATGAATTAGTAATTAGGAATTAGGAATGATAATGTACACCGAATGGGGTCAAGCGTTTCTAATTCCTAATTGCTTATTATGCTACATTAATTTTTAATTTATATTTGACAGAGGTTACTATGATACTTAGCGTATGCGTCGGTAGCTCGTGCCATTTAAAGGGCTCGTACGACGTGATAGAAGCGTTCAAAACGCTAATCGAGAAATACAAGGTTGCTGACAAGATCGAGCTTCGCGCCTGTTTCTGCCTTAATAGGTGCTCTTCGGGCGTTGCGGTAAAGGCGGGCGATAACTACATACTCGACGTCAACCCCACCAACACGGAAGAGAAGTTCGTTAACGAAATCATTCCGCTTTTGGGGTAGATGCTACCATGTTTTATCTTGACTTTCTTAAAGCCAATTGCAAGAACTGCTATAAATGCCTGCGCGCTTGTCCCGTCAAGGCGATAGATGCGCGCGACGGACAAGCGAAGATAATCGAGAGCCGTTGCATACTCTGCGGGCATTGCACCAAGGTCTGTCCGCAGAACGCCAAGAGCGTGCATAGCGACGTGCAGGCGATAGAACAGCTTTTGCAAAAGAAAAAGATCATCGCGTCCGTTGCGCCTGCGTTCGTGTCGTCGTTCGGCATGACCGACTTCGCGCCCTTCCGTGCGGCGTTAAAGTCGCTCGGGTTCTTCGACGCGTTCGAAACGTCGGAGGGTGCGGCGGCTGTGACCGCCGAGTATAAAAAACTGCTCGAAAGCGGCAAGTACGATAACTTTATAACTTCGGCGTGCCCCGCGGTAAACCGCGCTATCGAGCTTTACCACCACGACGCGTTGAAGTATCTCGCGCCCGTCGTTTCGCCGATGGTCGCGCACGCCAAAATACTTAAAACGCGGTATCCCGACGCCGAGATAGTATTCGTCGGTCCGTGCATTGCCAAAAAGCGCGAAGCCAAGGAAAGCGGTGTGCTTATCGGCGCGCTCACGTTCGAGGAGCTTGCGGGGCTGCTCGCCAAGCATAATATCGAGATAGAAAAGCCGAAGGCGCCGTCTAAGCCCGCGGCTAAAAAATCGGCTTCCGCCGATAAAGAAGTAGCGGCAACGGCGGCGACCGCAAGCGCGGACGCGCCCGCTATGCGCGCCAAGTTCTATCCCATATCGCGCGGCATAATCAAGTCGTTCGACAGCTTCCCCGATGATTACGAATATATCGCAATGGACGGTGTTAATAGGCTCGATCAGGCGATAGAGGACTTGTTGGGCGTTCATCACGTATTCCTTGAAATCAACGCTTGCGACGGCGCGTGCGTAAACGGTCCGTGCTCGATCAAGCACGAGGGCGGCATTGTTGAAGCGAACGTATCGGTGCGCAACTACACCAACAGCGCGCCTATCGATACCGTGCCCCAATACACCGATATTTCGGCGACCTACAAGCCGCGCAAGGCGGGCGACCGCGTTCCCACCGAGGACGAGATAAAAGATATCTTAAAGCGCACGGGCAAGACCGAACCGCGCCACGAGCTCAACTGCGGCGCGTGCGGATATTCGACCTGCCGCGAAAAGGCATGGGCGGTAGTCAATGGCTACGCCGAGGTCGAGATGTGCGTGCCGTATATGCGCGAGAAAGCCGAGAGCATGGGCAACGTCATAATCGAGAACAGCCCCAATGGTATTATCGTTTGCAACGGCGAGCTCAAAATTACCGAGATCAACCGCACGGCGCAAGCGCTTATCGGCATGGCAAATCCCGAGTACATATTCGACTGCTTCGACCCGTCGGCGGTGTTCAAGGCGGCGGACAGCGGTTTAGCCGCGCACGTCGACAAGCAAAAGCTCGATAAAACGGGCAAGTTCGTCGATATAAATATCGTGCCGCTCGCCAAAGAAAAATCGCTTTTGGTCGTTCTTACCGATATAACCGACCGCGTAAACTACGAAGCGGAGCTCGACAAGGTCAAGCAGGGCACGCTCAAAGTTACGACGGCGGTCATAGATAAGCAAATGCGCGTAGCGCAGGAGATAGCGTCGCTGCTCGGCGAAACCACTGCCGAGACCAAGGTCGCGCTTCTCAAACTCAAAGACGCCATGATAGGGGACAAAGACAATTGAGTTACTTTATCGACAGCGGCTACACGTCGCTTAACCACGTCGGCGAGGAGCTTTGCGGCGACCGCGTCGAGTGCGCGGTAAACGGTGATTACCTTACCGCCGTTCTTTGCGACGGCATGGGTAGCGGCGTAAAAGCCAATATTTTGGCGACGCTCTCGTCCAAGATCTTATGCACCATGCTGTCGGCGGGTGTGCCTATCCGCGACTGCATAGAAACGCTTATTGCTTCGCTTCCCGTATGTAAGGAGCGTGGCGTGGCGTACGCTACGTTCTCGGTCTGCCACATAAACCGCGAGGGCAAGGGCGAGCTTTTGGAATTCGATAACCCTGCGGCGATACTCATTCGCGACGGCGAGGTCAGCGATCTTCCGCGCACCAAAGCGGTCGTTTGCGGCAAGAACGTTTACACGACCGAGCTCGATCTCCGCGCGGGCGACGCCGTTATCATGACGAGCGACGGCGTGGAGCACGCGGGTATAGGTATGCTCATGAACTTCGGGTGGGAACGCCCGCAGATCAAGGACTACCTAAAACGCGCGGTGCGCCCCGATATGTCGGCGCGCGCCATTTCGGCTACGCTCGCCGCCGAGTGCAACGAGCTGTATATGGATATGCCGGGCGACGACACCACGGTGCTCGGTATCAAGGTGCGAAACCCCGAACCCACGTCGGTGTTCGTCGGGCCGCCTATGCGCAAAGAGGATGACGCGCAGTACGTAAAAGACTTTATGGCGTTAGCCGGTAAAAAGGTCGTTTGCGGCGGTACGAGCTCGCAAATAGTGGCGCGCCACCTCGGCAAAGAAGTCACATCGAGCATAGAGTTCCCCGACCGCGATATCCCGCCGATAGGGTACATAGACGGCATCGACCTCACGACCGAGGGCGTCGTTACGGTCAAGCGCGTTTTGGAGCTGTCCGAGAAATACCTCGACAATGCCGACTGCAAGTCGACAGTGCTCGATAAACGCGACGGCGCCACCCTGCTTGCGAGAATGCTATTCGAGGGCTCGACCGAGGTCAATTTCTTCGTCGGTCAGGCGCAGAACCACGCGCACGACGGACTGCCTATCGAAACGCGCATGAAGCTTAAATTAATCGACGCGCTCGCCGAAAACCTCAAAAAGATGGGGAAGACGGTGAACGTGCGTTATAATTAACAATTAACAATTAACAATTAAAAACTACGCATTATACGGTGTACTATGCAAACCAGACTTTTCGATACCGCTGTACAACAGCTTAAATACGAAGTAATAAAGGAACTCATTCGCGCCTACGACAACGGGCTCAACAATGAGATCTTTCACGATATCCCGATAAAGATTATGCCGGGACCGCAGGCGAGCCTTAGGTGCTGCGTGTACAAGGAACGCGCCATACTCCAAGAACGGCTCAAAATCGCAATGGGCGGGGATAAGACAAACCCCAACGTTGTAGAGGTCATAGATATAGCGTGCGACGAGTGTCCCGTCGACGGCATATTCGTAACGCCCGCTTGCCGCGGCTGTATTTCGCACAGGTGCGTGGAAGCCTGTCCCAAGGGCGCAATATCGATCGTGGATAAGCATTCGGTCGTGGATAAGGAAAAATGTATCGAGTGCGGCAAGTGCGCCGAGGCGTGCCCGTACAACGCGATAATTCTCCAAAAACGCCCGTGCGTAAACAGCTGTAAGGCGAACGCCATAAAGGTCAACGCCGACAAGAAAGCGGAGATAGACAATAATAAATGCGTGGGCTGCGGTGCGTGCGTGTACCAATGCCCGTTCGGCGCGATACAGGATAAATCGTACATACTAGACTTACTCGAAATACTCAAAAACTCCGAGTTTAACACCAAGTACAAGGTGTACGCCATTATCGCGCCGTCGATAGTCGCGCAGTTCAATTACGCGCGTATCGAGCAGGTGATAACGGGTATGGCGTCGCTCGGGTTCTTCCAGGTCGTTGAGACCGCGCTCGGCGCCGACCTTACGCTCGACGAGGAAGCGAACGAGCTCAAAGAACACGGCGTGCTCACGACCTCGTGCTGTCCGAGCTTTGTGCAGTACGTCAAAAAGAACTTCCCCGACCTCGCCAAGCATATATCGAGTACTCCGTCGCCCATGGTAATGGCGGGCAAGCTGCTTAAAGCGTTCGAGCCCGACTGCAAGGTGGTTTTCGTTGGACCGTGCACATCCAAGAAGTTCGAGTTCAAGCAGGACGAAGCGAGCAAGTATATAGACTGCGTTATCTCGTTCGAGGAGCTTCAAGCCTTCCTCGACGCGCGTAATATCGACGTGTCCGAGCTTCCCGATACTGCGCTCGACAATGCGTCGTACTACGGCAGAATATTCGCGCGCTCGGGCGGTATCGTAGAGGGCGTTACCGACCTTGCGAAAGAGCGCGGGTTCGAGGCAAAGCCGATCGCCATGAGCGGGCTGGAAGAATGCAAGAAACAGCTGTTATTGTTAAAGCTGGGAAAAAGCCCGTTCAACTTTTTCGAGGGCATGGCGTGCGAAGGCGGGTGCGTAAACGGCGCGCTGTGCTTGCACCACGGCAAAAAGAGCCTTACCGACGTCAATAAATACGGCGCGGAAGCCAAAGAGAAAAAGGTCGATAACAGCGTCAAGCTGTATAAACTCGCAAAAGGCGAGAAGTAATTTTTCCCTTCTTTCTTGTGAACAAGAAAGAAGCAAAGAAAACTTTATGTTATGCAAGAAGCTTTCGAAGATGTTTGTCCGAAAGCTTCTTTTGTTATCTATATTATACGCTTTTACCGGTTATTTTTTGACAGTGATCTTGCCAGCTCGACGACTTGTTCGATATCGTCGGGGTGTTTGTCGATCAAATCATCTAATTTGTCCGCTTGTGTTATCGAAATACGATTTACTGTTTCTATCCCCAAATGCCCATAATAATGCTCTATTGCGTTCAGTATCAATTCGTTTTCTTGCTCTCTCATACCTGCGCGCACGGCTATCGCGATTCCTTTGATAGGTTTTTGTGCCGTTAAAATTCTGTTCGGATTGGTGTCGCCGTAAGGCGTGGTTCTGTCGAATAAGGTTTTTTGCTGTGCGGGCACGTCCGCCCAATAAGAGGGTGCGGCAACGACTACGATATCGGAAGATAGGATATCCTCGACAATCTTTTGCGCGTCGTCGTTTTGTACGCATTTACCGTCTATATAACATTTTTTGCAGCCTTTGCAAAAATGCAAGTCGGCGTCGCCCACGCAATATTTAACTATGTTCGTATCGTTCTCGGCAAACCCGCCGATGAAGCTGTCGATCAAATACGCACAGCTTCCGTTGTTGCGTGCGCTGCCGTTAATGCAAGTTATCTTTGTCATACTAACCCTCCGAAAATATATTTGTACTATTATAGAGAATAAACAATGAAAAAGCAACTGTTTGTAAGAAAAAAGTAATTTGTATAAAACTATTATTTTTTGTCAACAATCGACGGCATGAAAAAACTCATTGCCGTCGTATTTTTATTTGCCGCGGGACTTATCGCCACGGCAATATGGTTCAGTCCGCTTACGGGCTTGGGCAGGGTTTATGCGTACGACAATAACGAGGTTATAGCCGCCGTGGACGGCGTGTGTTATTCGCAAAACGGACTGTACCGCGTCGACTTCGATGGCGACGAAACGGCTATGACCGATGCGCTCGATAAAATCGGGGCGAGGGTAGTAAAGCAGGTCGAGGTGGGCGATACGATAATTGTTTACGCGTTCAGCGACAGGGTGTGCGCCGAGGTCCAGTATACGGCGGAAGGCGAGGAGTATAACGTTATGGCGGCTTACGGCAACGGGAACGTTTCGGTGGGTACGCCGATACTCTCGGGGTGTTACTAAAATTTTTTTATCGGCGTGTATAAGCTACATAGTTTTGGCAATAATCAAGTTCAGTGGAGGAACAAAACATGAAAACCTATCAATCCAAAACAAAAGAAAGCAGGAAGAATTTTTTCAAGCGGCACAAGTACGCCATAGCGATAACGATTTCTTCGCTCGTAATAATTGCCGCAATCGTTTTGACGGTAGTCTTCACACTGCCGCAAAAACAACCGATCGTCGACACCCCGACGCCCGACGATCCCACGCCGCCTATCACTGACGTAGGCACCGAGCCGTCCATGTATGCGCCTATGAGCGGAGCTACGCTCGGGCTCGACTATGCCGACGACAGACTCGTTAAGTGGGATACGCTCGAACTGTGGAAATGGCATCCCGCAATGGACTTCGTGGGCGAGGGCGATGTAGTTGCCGTACTCGACGGTACTGTTACCGACATCGAAAAGACGGCGCTCGACGGCAACGTCGTGACGATAACGCATGATAACGGCTACGTGTCCATTTACAAGTCGCTTGCCGCCGATATGCCTATCAAGGTGGGCGATACCGTTAAAGCGGGCGACAAGATCGGCAGCACGTCTACGAGCATGATGTCTGAGCTCAATACGGGCGCGCACCTGCACTTCGAGCTCAAAAAGGACGGCAAGTACGTCAATCCGGCGTCCGTGCTCCCCATATCCGAAGATAAATAATCCAAACAAAACAATAGTATCGTGCCGCTGTACGATATAAATAAAAACGCTCGAACTTTCGGGCGTTTTTGTTATATAATACCGCTTTTTTCGAGCTTTGCGCAATGTGTATAAATTACTTGATATTTTATTGGTTTTATGGTATAATATGCTTGTAAATCGAAAACCGAAATAGGGATAGATTATTATGAAAGCGTATAGGATACATTCTCCTCATACAATCAAGCTCGAAGAAATGGACGCCATGCCGGTGGGCGAGAACTGCGTTAAGCTTAAAAACTTGATGTGCTCGATCACCCCGATCGACCTCGCGGTATACGAGGGTCGGCGCGAAGCGCGACTGCCTATCATACCCGTTAGGCAGTGCGTTGGGTTCGTGTCAGAGGTAGGCGAAAGCGTTACGGGCATTGCACGCGGAAACCGCGTAGTGACCTATTCGTCGGCGAGCTGTCACAACTGCAAGGCGTGCAAGGACGGCAGGTTTTACGATTGCGAAAAACCCTCGCTGTTCGGCGCGAACGAGGACGGGTTTTTGAGCGATTTCTCGGTCGTATCCGCCAACGACGTCTATCTTATTCCCGACAGGCTGAAAGACGAGGAAGCGATCTTCATTGAGAATATCGCGCTCGCGCTCAACGCATTGTCGCACCTTCAAGTGGAGAAGGGCGACCAGCTCGTTATTATGGGCGCGACGGTCGACGGCATCATTCTGGCGCAGGTCGCAATGTACTACCAAGCCGTTCCCATCGTCGTAGACATGAACGAGGAAATGCTCTCGCTTGCGCAAAAGGCGGGCGTGTACTTTACCGTAAACGCCGTCAACGAGGACGCGCGTAAAAAGATACTGTCGCTTACGGGCGGGCGCATGGCGTCGTCGTGCGCGTACCTTACAAGCTCGGATATGCCTGTGTCGAGTATTTGCGACTACACGGCGCGCCGCGGCAAGGTTGCTATCATAGGCAGAGCGACCAAGAGCGATCTTCCTATAACGGTCAGCGCTTTGCTCGAAAAAAACCTCGATATGTTCACCGTAGTCGACTGCGGCAAGAACTATCAAACGGCTATCAACCTTTTGGCAAACCATACCGTTCAGGTCGAATCGCTGTACGAGCAGATCGCCGATTTCGATAACGTTCCCGAAATTTACGACAGGCTTTGTGCGAACGGCACGGATAACACGCTCAAAACGCTTATCAAAATAAAATAAGGTTGCTTAAATTACTTGACAGCTAACGTTTTTTAGTGTACAATTAATAAGCTAACCATTTTGCAAAAGTAAAGAGAGGTCTTTATTATGAAAGAGAATCTTCATCCCGATTATCACGAAGTAACCGTTGTTTGCGCTTGCGGCGCAACGTTCGTCACCGGTTCCACCCAAAAGGGCGATACCGTTAAGGTCGATATTTGCTCCAAGTGCCATCCGTTCTACACCGGCAAGCAGAAGCAAGCCGAAACGGGCGGTCGCGTAGCGCGCTTCAACGAGCGTTCGGGCAAGTCCGGCAAATAGCTATAAAACGCGAACGGCAAGCAATTTTTGTTTGCCGTTTTTTCTTTGATCGTAACAGTATTGTTACGATTATTTTTTTACTGTGGTCGCACACCCGTAAGGAACATAAATTAAACAATGGCAAAAAACAAAGATAACAAATACGATACCGCCAAAAAGACGCGGCGCACCATGATAGGCGGGCAGGCGCTTTTAGAGGGCGTAATGATGCGCGGCGCGACCTCGGTCGCCATGGCGGTGCGCTCGCCCGACGGCGATATAGAAGTGCATACCGAGCGGCTCAAAAAACCGTCCAAGGCGGCTAAGATCCCGATCGTGCGTGGCGTGATTTCGTTCGTGAGCTCGCTGGTTGTCGGTATGTCGTCGCTGTTAAAGTCCGCCGAGATAAGCTTCCCCGAGGACGAAACGCCGTCGAAAGGTTCGACCGCATTCTCGGTCATACTCGGCGTAGTGCTTGCCGTGGGGCTGTTCATAGCTCTGCCGTGGTTCGTCGGCTGGTCGATCAAGAGATGGACTACGTTCGACAACGTGGGCGTTATTTCGGTTATAGAGGGCTGCACACGGCTATTGATATTCATTCTGTATCTTGCGCTCGTGCGGCTCATGCGCGACATTAAGCGCACGTTCATGTATCACGGCGCGGAACACCGCACGATCAACTGCTACGAGCGCGGACTGCCGCTTACCGTCGAGAACGTTCAGTCCTGCTCGACCAAGCACAACCGCTGCGGCACGACCTTCCTGTTCTTTGTAGTAATGTTCGCAATACTCGTTTACGCATTGCTCAATTGGGTGTTCACGCTGTTCACGGGCTACGAGTATCTTTTCGAAAACTTCTTCTTTACACTCGCAATAAGGCTCGTGCTGTTGCCGATAATCGCGGGGCTGTCGTACGAGCTTCTGCGCGGGCTTGCAATGCTTCCCGACAACAAGTTCACCAACGCGATACGCGCGCCGGGGCTTGCGCTCCAAAAGCTGTCGACCTGCATTCCCGACGACGACATGGCGGAGGTCGCTATCGCGGCGTTCAACGCCGTGCTCGAACTCGACGCCGATCCAAATAAAGACACGATAGACTTCTACGAACGCGAGTTCGCCGTCGAGCGGCAGAAGCTCGCGGAACGGCTGCCCGATAATCCGCAGGACGCCGACTGGATATACTGCGACATACTCGATAAGAGCCGCGCCGAGCTTGCGACCGTCGGCAAGATAAAGATAGGACTTGTAAAAAAAGCCAACGAGTACGCCGACCGCTTGCTTGCGGGCGAGCCGCTCGATTATATCCTTGGCAACACCGATTTTTGCGGCGTTAAAATTAAGGTTGATAACCGCGTGCTTATACCTCGGTTCGAAACAGAAATTCTTGCCAACCTCGTAGCGGAAGAAGCGGGCGAGAGCGACAAGAAAGTGCTCGACCTTTGCACGGGCTCGGGCTGTATCGCCGCAGTCGTGGCGCGCAACAGTAAGGCGAGCGTTACGGCTGTCGACGTGTCCGACGACGCGCTCGAAGTCGCTAAGGAAAACCTCGCGGGCTTGGGCGTAGAAGTCGTAAAGTCGAATATGTTCGAGAGCGTGGACGGCAAGTTCGATATAATCGTTTCCAACCCGCCGTACGTGCGCTCGGGCGAGATCGCGGGGCTTCAACCGCAGGTAACGGCTCAGCCGCATATCGCGCTCGACGGCGGCGCGGACGGGCTCGACTTTTACAGGATAATCGCGCAAAACGCTAAATCGTATCTTAGCCCTCACGGCGTGATCATGCTCGAAGTGGGGTACGACCAAGCGCAGGAAGTGGCGGCGCTGTTGAAGCCGCTCGGCAAGACCGAAATCAAAAAAGACCTCGACGGAAAGGATAGAATAGTAATATGCAGGACGTAAAGACCGATAAGCTCGACGGCATAGTCGAGAGGTTCAAGGCGCTCGACGAGAAGGTCCAAGACCCCGCCGTCATTGCCGATAACAAGGCATGGGCGGAGCTGTGCCGCGAGCGCAGCGAGCTCGAACCGATAGTCGAAAAATACGCCGAGCTCAAAAAGGCGACGGACGACCGCGCCGACGCGCTCGAAATGCAAAAGTCCGACGATCCCGAGTTCGCGGCGTTCGCCAAGGACGAGGTGGAGCGGCTCACCGCGCGCATAGCCGAGATAAACGACGAGCTCAAAATCATGCTTCTCCCCAAAGACCCCAACGACGGCAAGAACGCAGTACTCGAAATTCGTCCCGCAGCGGGCGGCGAGGAAGCCGCGCTGTTTGCCGCCGAGCTTTGCCGTATGTACAAAATGTTCGCCGAGCGCAAGCGTTGGGCGGTCGAGGATATCTCGCTCAACGACACCGAGCTGGGCGGTGTAAAGGAAGCCGTTTTCGGCATTAGCGGCAAGGACGTTTTCTCCTTCCTCAAATTCGAGAGCGGCGTACACCGCGTTCAACGCGTGCCTGTGACAGAAACGCAGGGACGCGTGCATACCTCGACGGTCACGGTCGCGGTTCTGCCTGAAACCGAAACGGTCGACGTGGAAATACTCGATAAGGATATAAAGATCGATACCTTCCGCGCGAGCGGCGCAGGCGGTCAGCACATAAACAAGACCGACTCGGCTATACGCATTACGCACTTCCCGACGGGGATAGTCGTCACCTGTCAGGACCAACGCAGCCAGACCAAGAACAAGGAACGCGCCATGCAGGTGCTTGCGACCAAGCTGTACGACTACTACCAAGGACAAAAGGACGAGGAGTACGCGTCGCTTAGAAAAGGTCAGGTCGGCACGGGCGACCGCAGCGAGCGCATACGCACGTATAACTTCCCGCAGGGTCGCGTTACCGATCACCGTATCGGGTTCACGCTGTATTCGATAGACGAGTTCATGAACGGCGACCTCGATAAAATGGTGGAAGCGTTGCGTATCGCCGACCAAACCCGCAAGCTTAACGGCGAAGAATAATGACCGAGATAGATATAATAAGCTCTGGCGAATATCCGTGCAATGTGCTGTCCAATTTCTATGAAAATCGGTTTACGCTCGACGAGGTAGAGTGCGCGAGCATGGAAGGGTTTTTGCAGTCGCTCAAATTCAGACTCAAACGCAAACAAAGAAAAATTTGCGCTCTCGTCGGTCGCGCCGCCAAGGACGCGGGCACGAAAAAGGTTAAGTGGAAGAAAACGGGCAGGCTGTACTGGAACGGCAAAAAGTATAAGCGCGACAGCGTAGAGTTCGACGAGCTTCGCCGCCGCGCCTACGCGCAGTTATTCAATAACGAAACCTTCCGCACGGCATTGATGAGCACCGTCGGCAATAATCTTACCCATTCGATCGGCAAGCACGATAAATTCGATACAATACTCACGGAAGAAGAGTTCATCGGGTATCTAACCGAATTGAGAGATAAACACGAATAATTATAGATATAAAGCAATGAAAGGATCAATCATTTTCTTTGTTTTAATAAAATAAGATAAACAATAATTTGTAGGGACGTATTGATGACAAGACGTTTACAAAAAGCTATCATATCAGTGCAAAATGTTATTTCGGTTGCAAAATCGGAAATGGCTAATGAAAATTCCAAGTGGGATAAGGGCGTGATAGAACAAGTTGTTTTGCCTGAAATGCAGGAATTATACGACCACTTTATCGTTGGTGAACGTTATTTCAAATATAAAAGAAAATTCGGTATATCCAGAATATGGCAACGTAGGTTGCAGTCTGTCGCTTATATGCTTGACACATTAGAAAAATTGTCTGATACGGAATTGGGACAAGCAATATATGATTTTCAAAGAATATACGACCGACTATAAATTTCAATTTGTCGTTTAAACGTTGAATAAAGTATAGCCCACTAAACTTCGATTATGAAGATAGTGGGCTATTAGTTTTTTGTTTCGATTTAGGCGGTGAGCGCGCTTAGAATTGCTTTCGCTTCGTCGGTGGTTTTATAGTCGTAAAACGTTCGGATGTTCTACTGTTCGTACTGTGTGCAACACTCGCAATTGCAGCAGCAACAGCATCGGCATCTGCAACAGCATCGGCGGCAGGGGTAACAGTAGCAATAATAGTATATCGGCGCGGGGCTGTCGTTTATTATCGTCGATACGGGGTTGCTTTCCGTTACGATGGGCGGCTGTCCCGAATTATCGGTCACGTTCGAAATATTCGTTATCGTATTCATATCAGTTCACCGTCACGTCGAATTCTACGGTCACGGCATCGCCTACGGCAAGATCGGGCAGGGGGAAGCCGATCTGCGGATCGTACGCCGCGTATACTACGCCGTTTATTCTTACGCTGCCGCTCGCAAAGGTCGTGCCTGCGGGGATGGGGTCTGTAAATACGAGATTGCTCTTTAACAGCGAGCCCGTATTGGTAATGACCGACGTGTAGTGCAGAATATCGCCCCGAACGGCGTACGATTTATCCACGCTCTTTACGTTGGTGATCCTGTTGGAAATGATCTGAACGGTTACGGTATTGGTGTTTTCGGTGAAGTTTACGTTGCTGCGCAACGGATCGTCGACGGTATAACTAAGCGTGGCATAGTCTGTAACGGGCGATTGCGTCATGGGGTTGTTCGCTTGAATGGTATAGCTTACGGTGACGGACTGATTTGGGTCGAGCGAGGGCAGGGGGAAGCCCGCTACGGGATCGTACGAGGGCTGAGATACACCGTTCACCACAACGCTTCCCGCAACGTATGTCGCGCCGTTGGACATATTGTCCTTTAAGACCATATTGAAAAGTTGGGTTTGGGAGTTGTTCGTAATAACAACGGTGTGAATAGAGGTTTCGCCTTCCTGCAAGAAGGTTTTGTCGCCCGTCTTTATCTTGGGCACGGAATAGGTCAGTATTTCGGTAGTGACGATATTGCTGTCCAGATTGGCGGCAATCGTTTGTCCGTCCGGCAAAACGTAGTCGAATGCGATATTGGATTGGTTGGATACTATCATAATAAAATCTCCTTTGCTTGTTATAAAGCTTTAATTTACCTGTACTTGAAAGGTCACTGTTATGCTTGCTTGCGGTGTGAGGTTCGCCGCAAAAAACCCGACCGCGGGATCGTATGAGGGATAGCTCGTGCCGTCTATCGTTACCGAGCCGTTTACGAAAGTCGTGCCTGCGGGGATCTCGTCCTTAAAGATTGCGGTAGTGATCGGTATGTTACCCGTGTTTTTAATGACCGACGTGTAGGTTAGTATATCGCCCTGCACGGCGAACGCCTTGTCTACGCTCTTTACGTTTGTAACGCTTCGGGACACTATAAAAACGGATACGGGGTTGGCGTTGGAAAAGCTTTCGGCGGGGTAGCCCGCGAACGGGAAAAACTCGTAGTCGGCGCGCGCAACGTTAAACACGGGATTGACTGCGGGCAGTGAGTTTACCGTTACGCTGAACGATACGACTACTGTTTGATCGGGCGCTATCGTTGGAATGACGACGGGTAGCGCGCCCGCGTACGGCACGCCGTCAACCGTTACCGAGTTCGGTACGAGCGTGGTTTCCGGCGGAAGCATATCGTTGACGGTAGTATTGAGCGCATTCACCGTGCCCGTATTTTTTATTTCCAGCGTGTATGAAATTTGTTCGCCGACTTCGGCGTACGTTTTGTCCGCAGATTTCAATACCGTCAGGTTTGCGCCCTTGCTGTCTATGAGCAGTGCCAAAGCGTTTGGAACGTACAGGTCGCCGTCGCTCGTAAACCGTATTACCGCGCTGCTCTGACCCGCCGTAAGAAGCGGAGAAACGTCGACGGCTGTTATATCCCAGCCCTGGCGGCAGGCGGAAGTGTTAGTACCCGCGGCGGCGTTGGCGTTGCGTGTGCCGAACGTGCCCGTAGTGTCGAGCGTGCCGTTCGCCGAGTTGATTTGCGACGCAAAGAAATTGTTTACGGGATTGTTCGGCCCCGACAGGTTGGTGAGCGTGGGTATGCTTTGACCGAACAGCATACGGTCGCCCGTCAGTACGGCGTCGCCTTCCTGCGCCGAAACGAAGATCTTGCTTGTGATAGGCAACGCGTCGGGCGTGAGAAAGTTGGAAACGGTTATCGTCGTACTGCCCGTATTGGGCGAAACGACGACCCCGCCGCTCCAAACGGTCATATTGCGAAGCGGCAGAGTCGAGTCCTCGTATACGACGGCGAGCGTCCAGCCCGCATGGTTGGTGTCCGCCGTGCGGTTGTCCAAGGCTTCTATCAGCGCGGGCACGCCCTGTACGGCGTAAGTCCCGCCGAGCGCGGCTTGCACGAGTGCCGTAACGTTAGCCGAGCGCACGTAAAATCCGACGGTAATATCGTTTGCGGGAATGTCGAAGTTCTGCGCGGTCACGGGGTCGGGCGCGACCGTGAACGTGCCGAGCGGGGTAGTAAACGCTATCCCGTTGTTGATGACCGCCGAAATGTTATTGGCGGATGAGCGGAACAGCCCGCCCCAGATAAGCTCGGCGTAAAGAACGGTCGAGCCTGCGGGAAGATCAAGCATCGCGCGCGAGCCGTTCTGCGTGTAATCGAGCGTAGTTCCTGCGGGGAACGTTCCTACCTGCAAAGCGTTGTTCAGGCTGGTGAACGCGCCTATCGAGCCCAGGGTTCCGGGCGCGTTTTGATTTGGAGCTTTGCTCAGCCCCAGCGTATTGCCGGTAAAAACGATCCCGCCTTTTTTTACGTCGGAATATCGTTGAATAAATGGCATAACCCCTCCTTTGCAAAAAAATACTACATACCCGTCACTGCGCGGCGCGGCGGCGAATATGTAGCGAATAGATAATATGTGTTTTTTATATTGTATGAGCCTTGCGTGCGATTAGGTGACGGAATATTAAGTTCGCTCGGCTATTTACATTACTCGAAATATATGATATAATAAAACAAATCGCAAATATGGAAAGAACGGTGAGTAACGATTTAACGCAAAGAAATCGAAAAATCAATCTGTGATTGTGATATAATGTATGTAAGGGAAGGCGTTATGGAAATCGACGAATTATTGAAGTTGGCTACGGCACAATACGATAATGGTATTCGGTACTATCACGGCGACGGCGTAGAACAAGATTACCGCAAGGCGGTCGAGTGGTTCAGGGCGGCGGCGGAGCATGGTCACGCGCGGGCGCAGTATATGCTCGGCGAATGCTATTACTACGGCGACGGCGCGGTGCAGGACTACGGGCGGGCGGTCAAGTGGTACGAGAAAGCCGCCGAGCAGGGGCTTGCCGAGGCGCAATGCAATCTCGGCGACTGCTACGAAAACGGCACGGGCGTTGGCGTCGAATACGTTAAGGCTGTCAAGTGGTATGAAAAATCAGCCGCGCAACAATGCGCGGAGGCGGAATACGCTTTGGGCATGGTTTGCCGTCGCGGTCGGGGCGTCGTAGTGGACGGGAATAAAGCCGTAGAATGGTTCATGAAAGCGGCGGAGCACGGCAACGGGGACGCGCAGTACGAGCTCGGCGAGGCGTACCTCAACGGGGATTGCGTGGCGCAGGATAAGAAGCAAGCGTTCTTTTGGTTTTCGGAATCGGCAAAGAACGAGTGCGCCGACGGTATTTACGGCGTGGGGCAGTGCTACCGTTACGGGTTTGGAGTTTCGGTAAACGAGGCGGAAGCCGTTAATTGGACTACGCGCGCCGCCGAGGAAGGATCGTCGAAAGCGCAGTTTGAATTGGGGCAAATGTATTTAAATGGCAAGCTCGTAAAAAAGGACGTCAGGCGCGCGATTGAATTGATAAAAGCGTCGGCAGAGAGCGGAAACGCCGACGCACAGTTTAATCTTGCCGAATATTTATATAAGGGTGAGATCGTCAAACAGGACTATCGATCGGCAGCCGTTTTGTACAAGAAGGCGGCGGAGCAGGGGCACGCCTTTGCGCAATATCGCTTAGGCGTTTGCTACGAAGACGGACGCGGAGTGCCGCAAGATTATAAGATGGCGGTGTATTGGTACGAAAAGGCAACCGAGCAGGGCAGCGCGGACGCGCAGGAATGTTTGGGTTGTATGTACGCCTACGGCAGGGGCGTTTCGCAGGACTATAAAAAAGCGTTTGATTTGTTTATCGATATTGCCGAGTTCGGCAATAGTTCGGCACAATGCGACGTTGGTATAATGTATAAAGAGGGTTGGGGCGTTCCGCAGGATTTCAAGACCGCCGCGGAGTGGTATCGGCGTGCAGCTGAGTCGGGCTACTCAAAGGCGCAGGTTAATTTAGCCGTTTTGTATGAAGACGGACTGGGAGTGCCGCAAGATTACGCGACTGCCGTTAAGTGGTACAAAATGGCGGCGGAGGAAGGATGTTCCGAAGCGCAATACAATTTAGGCTTAATGTATGAGAAAGGCAGGGGCGTTCCGCAGGATTATGCGGCTGCCATCCAATTATATAAAAAAGCGGCGGCACAGGGGGATATATACGCGCAGAATAATTTAGGCTCAATGTATTATAACGGTATTGGCGTGCCGCGTGATTACGAAACGGGAGTTTACTGGCACAGAAAAGCTGCCGAACAGGGTAATCCCGTCGCGCAATACAACATGGGTGTAGCGCACGAGCACGGTAACGGCGTGCCGCAGGATTGCGAAAAGGCTATCGCATGGTACAAAAAAGCTGCGGCGCAGGGCAACGAGAAAGCAAAGCAAAAGTTAAAGGAATTGGGATCGTAAAACTTAAAAATATAAACCTGTTTCGACAAATTTCTTGATTTTGTTTGGCGTTTATGTTATATTTAGAATATATTACGTAGAGGAGTAAAGAAAAATGTTCCCGACGGCGGAAAGCGCAATATTCGAGCTTGAAACGCTTATTGGCGTACTGCTCGCGGTCGTGCTTGGTTTTGCGATCGGCTTCGAGCGGAAGCTTCGCAGCAAGGAGGCGGGCGTTCGCACGCATACGGTAGTGTGTATGGGCGCGGCGCTTATAATGGTAGTCAGCAAATACGGGTTTGCGGACGTGAAGAACTTCGACGCGTCGCGCGTTGCCGCGCAGATAGTGTCGGGCATAGGCTTTCTCGGCGCGGGCATAATCATGTTCCGTCAGCAAGAGGTGCGCGGGCTAACCACCGCCGCGGGTATGTGGGCGACGGCGGGCGTCGGCATGGCGGCGGGCGCGGGATTGTATATCGTGGCTTCCTGCGCAACCGTAATTTTAATACTCGTGCAGTGCCTGTTACATACGAAGTTCAAGATCTTCAACGCCAAACAGGTGTATCGGCTCAATATAGTCTTCAAGCAAACGCACGGCGAGGAAACGATAATAAAAGAGGTGTTCGGTGTAAAGCACTTTTTCAGCTTTCACGTGAGAGCGGACGGCAACGACTCTATCTGCGAGGCGACCATATTCACCAAAGCCGAGTACAGTTCGGAGAACCTGCTCAATATCCGCACCGAGCATCCGTTTATAATAAGCATAGAGCGAATCGACGCCTATTGATAAATGCAAAAATTCGCGTACCATTTTACAAATAGGTGTTATTATGCAACTTGTTTTCATTCGACACGGCGATCCCGATTACGATATAGACGGTCTTACCGACATTGGAAAAATGCAAGCGAAAGCGCTTGCCGAATATCTCAAAAACGAAAAATTCGACGCAGTTTACGCTTCGCCGCTCGGTCGGGCGTTGCTTACGGCTAAGGTGTGCTTTGACGATAAGGATATAACGGTCCTCGATTGGCTTAGGGAGTTCGCACACGACGTAACGCTTCTTAACGGCGCCAAGCAATTGAGCTGGGATTTTATGCCGTCGTATTTTTGCGGTCGGGGCGAGTTCTACGACTATAATAAGTATCTCGATTGCGCTGAAATGAAGTCGGGCGATATAAAGAAATTTTACGCCGAGGTGATACGCGGATTCGACGGTATTCTCGCCGAAAACGGTTACGTAAGGGAAAATCGTTATTACCGTGCCGAGAACTCGAATAAAAAGCGTATCGTGTTCTTTTGTCATTTCGGCGTTATGAGCGTTATAATGTCGCATATTATGAACGTGCCGCACGTCGTAATTGCGCAACATTTTTGCGCCTCGCCGTCGAGTATAACTACGTTCGCTACGGAGGAGCGGGAGAACGGAATTGCGCAACTTCGCTGTCTTTCTTACGGTGCAACGCCGCACCTCGACGTTAAGAATATCAAGCCGAGCTTTGCCGCGAGGTTTTGTGAAACGTTCGACAGCGACGAAAGGCATTGAGTAATTAATTATATTAACGCAGTTCGTCGCGCTTAATTGTAAAACGAACGATAGGAGCAAGTTATGACGGTAGAGGAATATAAGGCTCACGTAGCGGCGGCAAAGCGAATAGTGTTTTTCGGCGGGGCAGGTGTGTCGACAGAGAGTGGCATCCCCGACTTTCGCAGTGTCGACGGCTTGTATAACCAAAAATACGACGTTCCGCCGGAGGTCATACTTTCATCAGATTACTTTTACTCGCATACCGATTTATTTTATAAATTCTATTTCGATAAAATGATTTTCAGGTCGGCTATGCCCAACGCCGCCCACAAAAAACTGGCGCAGTGGGAGCGCGAGGGCAAGCTCATCGCAGTTATCACGCAAAATATAGACGGCTTGCACCAAGCCGCAGGGAGCAAAAACGTGTTCGAGCTCCACGGCACGACGCTAAGCAATCACTGCATTCGTTGCGGCAAAAAATATACCTTAGACGAGATTTGCGGGCATATTCCCGCCGTTCCCAAATGTGATTGCGGCGGCATAATCAAGCCCGACGTCGTGCTTTACGGCGAGGCGCTGCCCGAAGATGCGGTTTACGGCGCAGTGAGCGCTATCGGCAAAGCGGATATGCTCATAGTAGGCGGCACGTCGCTGTCAGTATATCCTGCGGCGGGCTTTATCGGCTACTTCCGTGGAAATAAAGACAACTTGATAGTTATAAACAAAACGCATATAGACGGATTCCCTAATCAACTCAACGGTAAACTCGGTGAGCTGTTATAACCTGTTTTTGATAGGGCAATACCGGAATGCCCGCTGAAAAAGCGGGCGGCTTTATCGTTGGGGGACAGAACTTATATATGTGTGAACACGTTACCCGATGTCAACCCGTGTTGAACACATTTTCAGGGACGAATCGTGACTTATACTGCGTCATCGCCCTTGTATAGCCGACCCAAGGCTAATACTGCGGGCGTTTCCTTGTCTAAGCCTACGATTTGTTTCCCTGAAAATGCTTGCTTTTGCGGAGGCGCGTTTTGAGCTATTTGTCGACTTATTGAGCGAAGTCGTAGCCAATGCGCTACGTCGAGCGAGATAAGGCGGAAAAGAGCCGAAATCGCGCCCTGCCAAAAGTGTTCACACGGGGTTGGCATCGGGTACGTATTTATATTTAGTCACTTTAAAAATCGTCAAGCCACTTCGCGGTTTCTTCGCGTGTTTGGAAAACCATATATGGGGTAGTGCCGGTTTTCAATTCCGCAAGCATTGACGGGCGAACGTTTTCCTTAAAGGAAGCGATCCAGTTTTTAAACTCGTCGTCTACTTGTTCGATACAGCCCTCGGTCATATCGGGACGGGTCACGCCTTTATACTTTTCCGCGCGCTCGTATACGCTCTGCACGCAAAGCTCGGTGTCGTAATCGAGGAATATGCAAAGGTCGGCATATTTCAGGCGCGTTTTAAATGTTCTGAAATAATTGCCTTCGATTATCCAATCGCTCTTTACAAGCTCGCAGGAAAGCATTTCGTCGAACTCCTGCTCCGTGCGATTTTTCCAATCGGGCAACCACCATAATTTATCCAAATGAACGACAGGCAAGCCGAAGCGTTTTCCCATTTCCACGGCGAGCGTGCTTTTGCCCGCCCCGCCGCAGCCTACTATTAATGTTTTGTGATAGGGGAAAATATTTTTCATTGTGTTCTCCCTTTAAACGATTTATTTTGATGGAGCCGTCGTAACATTAAACGAATATTAAAGAATTTATTTAATGATTAAAGCTTATTTACTTCTTCTAAAATATTATGGGCGCAATTATAAAAAGAACTTTCATCAAATTTTTCGCCAAACATTTCATCAAAAACGATTGATATTTCTTTGGCTAATTCTACATAGTTTTCTACATCTTTTATTTTATTGACTACCATTGCGGTCTCAGGATCATATTCGTTAATAGGAGCAAATTCTCCGGGACAAAGTCCCATAGGATCCACCTTATTTAATTCGGTTCTAATAATATTAAATATTAGTTCATATTTTTGTTTATTACTATTCATAGTTGCAAATTCCTATCATTATTATTTTTTATATCATATCACAAATTGTATATTATTTCAAGCAATTAAAATATTAAAGTCAAATGGCATTATGGCGAGTGCTTGATATATTAAAAGTGTGCTGCGACAATAAGCAATACAGGGATGCCCGCGGGACTCGCGGGCGGCCTTTGCGCTTCGCGCAAGCGGCTAGCGAACTTGCGCCCAAAATTACTGTTTCGTAAATGTAATTTGTTTTTCTTTTTCCGGTATCTCGTATATGTGCTTTACACTGGGCGCATACTCGTGCTGATTGCCCACCAATGTAAAACGGACGCTTTCGCGTCCGTTTTACATTGGTGGGCAATACAGGGCTCGAACCTGTGACTTTCACCACGTCAAGATGACACTCTCCCAGCTGAGTTAATTGCCCGTATTCATTTAACACAATAAGTTTAGTATATTTTAATGTTTTTGTCAAGCGGTTTGCTTGTACTTTTCAATAAAATATGCTACAATGAGCGCATGAAAGCAGTTATTCAACGCGTCGACGGCGCAACATTATCTGTGGGCGGTGAGGTGGTTTCGTCTATCGGGCGAGGGCTTGTCGTTTACGTGGGTATCGAACAGGCGGACGTCGAGGCGAATATCGTTGCGTTCGCGCAAAAGCTTGTCGCTATGCGCATATTTCCCGACGGCGACGGCAAGCTGAATCTATCGGTGCGCGACGTGGGCGGCTCGATACTGCTCGTATCGAACTTTACTCTGTGCGCCGATATTTCGCACGGCAACCGCCCGAGCTTTACAAACGCCATGCGCCCCGCGGTGCAGGCGAGTAGCTTTTTCGATTACTGCGTAAACGTCGTTACCGACTGTATGCGCGGCTCGGCGGGCAGTGTGGAGAGCGGAGTGTTCGGCGCGGACATGATTATCGACCAGGTCAACGACGGACCGATAACGATTATTTACGGTTAGGTTTTTATGTTTTTCACGGGCGATATAAAGGATAAAAAAATCTTACTGCACGCGTGCTGCGGTCCGTGCAGTCTCGGTGCGATCGAACCGTTACTTTCGGACGGCGCCGATATCACCGTGTTCTTTTATAACCCGTGCATTATGGACGGCGAGTTCGAAAAACGGCTCGACGCGCTCAAAGCGGTTTGCGCGCATTATTCTTTGCCGCTCGTAGTTCCCGAACACGATTACGCGTCTTTCCTCGGCTATGCGGCGGAGCGTGCCGCCGACCGCGAGGGCGGGGCGAGGTGTTCGTCGTGTTTTACAGATAGACTTATCGCTTCGGCGGACTATGCGGGGCTTCACGGCTTCGACGCGTACACGACGACGCTTACCGTCAGTCCGCACAAGAACAGCAAGCTTATATTTTCGATTGCCGATAGCTACGACGGCGGCGCGCCGTTCCTGCCGCGCGACTTTAAAAAGCGCGACGGGTTTCTTTTATCGACGCGACGGTCGTGCGAGTTCGGCATTTACCGTCAGCGGTTTTGCGGCTGCGAGTATTCGTTCGCGCAGGCGCAGGAGCAGATAAATTCGGCGGGAGGACGGGCGTGAGCAAGATCACCGAAAAGCTTAAAGACCTTCCCGATACCCCCGGCGTATACATTATGCGCGACAGCGCGGGGCAGGTCATATACGTAGGCAAGGCGGTCATACTCGCGCGGCGGGTACGACAGTATTTTCAGCACAGCGAAAAGCCCGTCAAGGTTCAGGCGATGGTGGACAATATCGCCGACTTCGATTATATAATCACGCGCACCGAGAAGGATGCGCTCGCGCTCGAAAACAACCTTATCAAGAAGTACAAGCCGCACTATAATATTCTTCTTAAAGACGACAAAACAAACCCGTATATCCGCATCGACACGCACGCCGAGTATCCGACCATTGAGGTGACGCGGCGGGTCAAGCGCGACGGAGCGCGGTACTTCGGCCCGTTTATAGGAATATCCGTTCGCGACGTGATTTCGATTTTGCAGTCCGTTTTCCGTATGCGCACGTGCTCCGGGAAGCTTGCAAAACGCCCGCGCCCCTGCCTTAATTACGACATTGGCTTGTGCCTTGCGCCGTGCTGTGAGCGTAGCGACAGGGCGGAGTATATGAAAGCGGTCAACGGTGCTATATCGTTCCTTTCGGGCGGCGGTGACGATATTTCGGGCATTATAACGCAAAAGATGACCGAGGCCGCCGAGAACGAGAATTTCGAGCGCGCCATTTCGTACCGCAATCAGCTTCGCGTTCTCGAAAGCTTAAAGAGCAAGGTTGTGGGCGAGCTCGGCAACGTTGTCAATATCGACGCGTTCAGCTACACCGACAACGGCATTTACGGCGCGGTAAGCGTTTGCATAGTTCGCGGCGGTAAGATGATGGGCGTTAAGAATTATATCATCGACGAGCCGCAGGTGTTCGGCGGCGACATGACGACGTTCCTGCCGCAGTACTATTCCATGACCAACGAGCTGCCCGACGAGATCTGCTTGGAAAACGAGTGCGATACCTCGGCGCTTATCGAGTATTTCGGTTCGGTGTTCAGCAAGCGCGTTGCGGTCACGTTCCCGCAAAAGGGTATGCGCAAAAAGCTCGTCGACACGGCGGGGCGCAACTGCCGCGACTATCTTCTCAAAAGCGCCGACCGCGTCAAGCGCGATCAGGACATGACCATAGGCGCGTGCGAGCGGCTTAAAAGCGTGTTCAACCTCAAAAGCGCGCGCCGAATAGAGTGCTACGATATATCCAATATTTCGGGCGTCGACAAGGTTGCTTCGGGCGTTGTGTTCATCGACGGCAAGGCGGACAAGGCGCAGTACCGCAGATACCGTATCCGCACCGTCGAGGGCGCGGACGATTTTCGGTCCATGTACGAAACGCTTACCAGGAGGCTCATTCGGTACAAGAACGGCGACGCGGGGTTCGATGAACTGCCCGATCTAATAGTGATAGACGGCGGTCTCGAACAGGTGGAGTTCGCTTCGCGCGCCGCCGACGACGTGGGCGTGACCGTGCCTATGATAGGGCTTGCCAAAAAGGACGAGGAGTTGTATTTGCGCGGCAACCCTGTACCCGTCAAGCTCAAACGCGAGGACTACGCGCTCAAACTTTTACAGCGCGTGCGCGATGAGGCGCATAGGTTCGCGGTGCTTTACCACCGCACGCTGCGCTCGCGTAGGTACGAGAGCGAGCTGAAAAGCGTGGACGGCGTGGGAGCGTCGACCGTCAAAAAAGTGCTTAAAGTCTTTAACACTCGCTCTATCGTCGAGGCGAGCGCGGACGAGATAGCCGAGAAAGCGGGGATCACAAAGAAAGCTGCTAAGAACATTTACGATTATTATCACCCTACGGTGAGCGACAACAATAGTATGAAATACAAGCTTGTAGCCGTCGATTTGGACGGAACGCTGTTAAACGACGACCTCGAAATTTCAGCGGGCAATATCGCGGCGGTCAAGGACTACGTCGAGCGCGGCGGGATATTTACTTTCGCCACGGGCAGAAGCCCGAGGAGCGTTAAAAAGTTTTTGCCCGCGCTCGGGCTCGATAAGCGACCTGTGCGGCTGTTATGCAATATCGGGAGCGTGATAGTAGATTCTGCTTCGCTCGAAATTCTCAATGTGTACGATATTCCCAAGGAAATATCGACAGAGTTCTTGAAGCTCGCGCCCACGCTTTCGCGGTTCGTGCTGGTGTACACGGTGGACGGCAGTAAGATAGAAAAATTAGACAGTATTGCCGAAAGGTATGCTCAAAATATAAATATCGAGTTCGACGCCGTTGGGGATTTGAGCGAGTACGCGGCGAGCGGAAAATCGAAGATCGTTAAGATCGTTTTGGTAATGGACGAGCGCGAGCTTGACGATACCGCCAAGCGGCTCAACGTTGAGTTTCCGCAATTGCAGTACACGCAGTCGACCGCGCCGTTCCTGCAACGCCTTAAAAAAGACGGCGAGGATTTTAAGCCCGCTATGATCGAGTGCGTGCTTCGCGGCGTCGATAAAGGCGTTGCGCTCAAAGCGATTGCGGACGGGTACGGCATACCGATGACCGAGGTTATCGCAATGGGCGACAGCTTTAACGACGCGTCCATGATAAAGGCGGCGGGTTTGGGCGTTGTAATGGCTAACGCGCCCGAGCCTATCAAGCGGCTTGCCGACTACGTAACTGACACAAATAACGCCGACGGCGTAGCAAAGGTTTTGGAAATATTTTGCGGTTCTGCCGCGGAAGGGGAAGAAGATGCCTAAAAAGAAACAGGAAATCACGGCCGAAGAAAAACAGCAAGCGGCGACGCCGCAAGAGGAAGTCGCCGCGCAAAAGCAACCCGACGACGAAATAATCGAGGTGGAAACGGACGTATCCGTCGAGGAATTCGTTAAGCGCATGGAGCTCGAAACGATTTACCGCGGGAGCAGTACGAGTATTCATTTTTGTACGTTTAACGTAAGTCGTCCGGGCTTGCAGCTTGCGGGCTACTATAAGCATTTCGCCGCCGAGCGCGTGCAGGTGATGGGCGAAATGGAAATGACGTACTTACAGCAAATGACGCACGACGCGCGCAAGACCGCATGCGAAACGCTCATGCGCCAGCCCATTCCGTGCTTAATAATTACTTCTACTATTCCGCCTTGCGACGAGCTCATCCACGCGGCGGGAAAGTTCGACCGTTTGTTATTAAGGTCTAAGCTGAGAACGACGCCGTTCGTCAATAATCTTTCGCTGTACCTTAACGAACTGCTCGCCCCGTCAAAAACAATTCACGGCGTGCTCATGGACCTTTACGGCGTGGGCGTGCTCGTTATAGGTGAGTCGGGCATAGGTAAGAGCGAAACGGCTCTGTCGCTTGTCGAGCGCGGACACAGGCTAGTTGCCGACGACGCGGTTACTATCACGCGCGTGGGCGATAGGCTCAACGGCACGAGCCCCGACGTTATTCGGTACTTTATGGAAGTGCGCGGCATAGGTATTATCGACGTTAGGGCTATGTACGGCGCAGGCGCGGTCCAGCTCGAAAAGCGGATAGACATGGTCGTTAGACTGGAAGCGTGGGACGATAAGGCAATGTATAACAGGCTGGGCGATACGGAGGAATATTATACCGTGCTTGGAATTAAAAAACCGCTTCACGTTATTCCCGTCAAGCCCGGTCGAAACCTTGCCGTCATTCTCGAAGCGGCGGCGCGTACTCATCGTTTGAACGATTTGGGGTTCAGCGCGGTAGACGAGCTTAACGAGAGATTGAGAGGGAATATCAAGAAGTATTAATTAGGAATTAGTAATTGTAAATTAGGAATTTACGGTTGAGTTTAACAGAATTATTTCACGCTGTAATACTTGTCATTTCGAGCTTGCGAGAAATCTCACCGCGGATAAGGTTTACAATAGAATTGTATCGAAATTAAAACACAGATAACAGTAAACATTCTAATCGACTGTTATCTGTGTTTTTGTTTTACTTAGCTAAATCGATAGAGTTCTTTATTGCTTGTATCGTAGACAAGCCGTTTCAAGAGATTCTTCGCCACCCTCGGAATGACAGGGGACAATGTTTAGCGCTTTATTTAATTATTATCGAATTGTCAATATAAATGTCGAAACCGTCGAGTATTATAAAATATTCGACGGTTTTTGCGTAAAAAATTTTAATATATTTTGATGTAAATATTTTTATTCGACAGAAAACGTTTTAAGTCCGCCTTTTACCACGTGCGCGTCGAAAGGCAGGTCGTAATAGATTTCGCCGTCGAGCTGTAACGGCGCGGTCGTTTTAATGCTGACGCTGTCACAGATCACGTGGTGCACGAACGGCTTACCCATGTGCTTGCCTTTTTTAAATTTCGGCATTACGAATATGGCGGGGGTACGCTTGGGCTTTTCTATCGTGATAACGTCGAGCTTGCCGTCGTCGACTATGCTGACGGGCGATAGCTTTAAACCGCCGCCGATCTGCGTGCCGTTGCACACGCCGACCATAATGCACTTGTATGCGTTTGTTTCGCCGTTGACGGTTACTTCGACGGGGTAGGGCTTGTAATGCAAAAGACAGCGGAATAGCGACGCTACGTAGCTGAGTTTATTTTTGGACTTAGCCGTTTTGAGCAAGACTTCCACGTCGAGCCCCGTACCCGCCACGTTGATACAACGCTTGTCGCCGACCTGAATATAATCGAGGTCTTTGGGCTCGCCGCGCGCTATATCGGCAATCGCCTTTACGGGATCGAGCGCGCACGCATTTGTGCCGGTTGCAAAGTCATTTCCGCGCCCTGCGGGGATAAGCCCCATGCGCGCTTTATCGAAGTCTATGCCGTTGAGCACTTCGTGAAATGTCCCGTCGCCGCCGAGCGCGACCACCGTGGTGGCGCCGTTTGCGCAAAGCTCCGCGGCAAGCGCTTTGCCGTGTCCCGTGGCTTGCGTTTCGTGCACGGCGTATTCTATTGCGCGTTCGTCGAGGAAGGCGCACACCTTTTCGAGGCACTTCGCGCCGTTGCCCTTGCCGCTGCTCTTATTGGCGATAATATCGATCATCATTATTCCTCATCCGTATCGTTGTCTTCGAGCGGTTGTATAAGCTCGGTCAGCTGTTCGTTCAGCTTGGATATTTTCTGTTGAAGCCTGACGGCGCGTTTAAGCACTTCTTCCTTGTTTATTTCGTCGGGCTTTTGTTTTTGCGTTTTTTGTTTGGGCGCAGGCTTGCGCTCAGCAGGTATCGGCTTGGGCGCGCGGGTAGGGCGGCTCAGCTCATTGGCGACCTCGCGGCGCGTGCGCGGCGAAGCCGATTGCGTTATCGTCTTATGGTCGTAAGACAGACATTCCGCGAAAAGCTTAAACAGCGGCGTGACGTCGTCGGCGAGGAAAGCGCTCATTTCGGCGTTTTTAATGGTCGATGCGGGCACGCGGCTGAACGACAGCGAAAAGCCTTTGAGCCTGCCGAACATGATCGCGAACACGCGCACTGTGATCTCCGAGCCGCACTCGAACGGGTGCAGGATGACCAGCTCGCGCATATAATGAGAGAGGTATCCCGCAAAGTCGTCCTTGCTCGTTTGCGGCGCGGATACTATTTCGTTCATTTTGGCGAGTATCGCTTTAAGCGAACCCGATATGTACTTGGGGTCGGTGTGCGCGCTGCCGTTGTCGAGCGCTTCTTTGGTGCGCGGCTTGCCGGCGTTCTGTTCGAGGTCGCCCCATAACGCCTTGTTTAACAGAGTGAGCGACATTGCGGTGACGGGTGCGTCGTTAAGACCGTTCATGACCGCGTCGAGCGCGCGGAAGAACGCTATGAGCTTAGCCGCGCGGTCGAACGCCGCCGAGTTTTTTTCGTAGGTCTTGGCGCGCTTGATTTTGGGCGCGAGGAACTTTTCCGCGTCGAGCCGCCCGAGCAGCATCATGAGCCCGTCGGTCTCGGCGGACGACGGCAGCTTGAACCCGTCCGCGGCGAACGCCGCTTTGGTCGATAGCAGTATTCGGTTTGCCTCGTGCAATTCCATTCTCTCATTATACCACGTGAGCGCGATAAAATCAAGCTTTTACCGAAATACGCGGCACAAATATAAATAATGTGATTTTTGTACCCAAAACTATTGAAAAAAAATTCAAAACGGAGTAGAATATATGCGTGACAGTTTAAGCGCTTGGACTACGTTCGGGATAGGCGGCAGGGCGAAACGATTGCGCGTAGCTCGCTCGCGCGGCGAGCTTATCGACTTTGCGCCGTCGTCGCTCGTTTTGGGCAGGGGTTCGAATATCCTCGCTTCCGACGACGGCTACGACGGGAATTTGACGATTAACCGCTACGAGACTATCGCGCATAACGGCGTGCTCGTCACGGCGGGGTCGGGTACGCGACTGTATACGCTGTGCGCCTACCTAAAAGAAAACGGACTTTCGGGCATGGAATGGGCGGTCGGCATACCCGCTTCGGTGGGCGGTGCGCTCGTCATGAACGCGGGCGCGTTCGGCGGGCAAATGAAGGACGCCGTAGTGTACGCCGACGTACTCCGCGGCGGACGGCTGATAAGGCTCGACGCGCGCGAGCTGGGGTTAAGCTACCGTCACAGCGGTTTGTCGAACGACGATACCGTCATAGACGTGGCGTTCGGCTTAAAGCGCGACAGCAAAGCTTCTATCGATTTCAGGCACAAAAGCTATGCGCTGTTACGCAAGCAAAAACAGCCCATGGGCAAGAGCGCGGGCTCGGTGTTCAAGAACCCGCAGGGCGTTTCGGTAGGCAGGCTGTTGGACGAAGCGGGGATTAAAGGCACGCGCATAGGCGGCGCGGTGATTTCCGATAAGCACGCCAACGTGATAATAAACGCGGACAATGCGACCGCCAAGGACGTAACCGAGCTAATAAAGCTTTGTAAACGCGTCCTCGAAGACATGGGCGTTACCGCACAAGAAGAAATTAAGTATATAGGCAACTTCGATTAAACAAGGAGAGATCATGGCGTTTTGGGGTGATTACCACACGCATACGGTATACAGTCGCGGCAAGAAAAAGCTTCACGGCAAGGGCAGTGTGCTCGAAAACGCCGAGGCGGCAAAGGCGGCGGGGCTTAAAGAGCTCGCCATAACCGATCACGGGTTTAGGCACGTTTACGGCGTGCGCGGCAATGATGCGTTCGATGCGTTAAAAGCCGAGTGCGCCGCAGCCGAAGCGCAAACGGGCATTAAGATATATTGCGGGCTGGAAAACAACCTCGATCCCAAGAGCGGCAAAAAGTCGAAGAAGGGTATGGCTACTCCGCCGTTTATCGAACTTAGCGAAGGAATAATGGACGAGCTTCAAATCGTTCAGGGCGGATATCACGCGTTTATAGGTAACCCGCGGCTACTCGGCAATATGCTGTTCTGGACGAGAAACGTAGTGTTTAAATTCCTGCCGTGGCGTAAGAAGCTGATAGCGCAAAACACCGCTGCGTACAAGCGTATTATCGACGAATACCCGATAGACTTTATAGGACATCTCAACCGCGGCATAATGGCGGACGCGGTAGAGGTCGCAAAGTACGCGCACGAGCACGGCGTGTATATCGAACTTAACGGCAGGCATAAATCGCTTACTAAGAAAGAGATCAAAGCCATGGTCGACGTGGGCGTGGAGTTTATTTGCAATTCCGACGCGCACGTGCCCACCGACGTCGGCAAAATGACGTATGGGCTCGAAATAATCAAGGACTGTGAGATTCCGTACTCGCAGATAGCGAACTGGGAGCGGTTGCCCGATTTCAGATCGCAGCAGTTCAAGAATGCACGAAGCAGTAAGGAAGAAATAGGTGAGTAATGCCGACGATAAGCGGACTTGACGTAAAAAAGGAAATAATCTCGTTTCGGCTCAAAGAGGGCGAACGGAAAGCGCTGTTGTCGGGCTTTGTGCGCTCGTGTATGACCATGACGATGTCGTTCGGCAAAGGTATGCTTCTCGGGCTGGACTGTCAGACCGATTTCGTTAAAGAGTATATTTCCGCCGCGATGATGGAGCAGTTCAAGATGCGTCCCAAGTCCGACGAGGACGGGTTTGTGTACGCCGACTGCGAAAAGCTTTTGCGCAGGCTGTATATTCTCGATCCCGACAGCGACAGCTTCGAGGTGAGCGGCATTCCCGATAAGTTCGACGAACACCGCTACGCATACGTTCGCGGAATGTTTTTGGGCTCGGGTAGCTTTTCGGCGCACGAGGTCGAGGACAAGGACGGACCGAGCGGCACAGGCGGACGGTATCACCTGGAATTTTCGGTGCTTAGCGAGAGCCTTGCCGACGAGCTTATCGAGCTTTTGAATACGTACGGAATAAAGGTGCGCAAAATGGAGCGTGTTGATAAATACGTAGTGTACTCCAAGGACAGTGACAGCGTTTGCAATTGCTTGGCGCTCATGCGGCTCGATAATCTCGTGCTTAAACTTCAAGAAACGGTTGCGACGCTGTCATTCAAAAAGGACATAAACCGCCGCGTTAATTTCGAGATGGCGAACATGACGAGAACGACCAACGCCGCAGTCGACGTTGCCGAAGCGTTAGAGCTGATCGCCGAAAGGAAGGGGCTCGACAGTCTCAGTCCCAAGCTTTTGGAAGCGGCGGAAGCGCGGCAGAACGCGCCCGACAAAACGCTTGCCGAGCTTGCTTACGAGCTGGGCATATCCAAGTCGGGGCTCAAACACCGTTACGACAAGATAATCGAAATAGCGGACAAGCTTAGAGATAATTAGTAATTAGGAATTAAAAAGATAAGTCATTTGGAGAGATAATGAAACCGTTTGCGCATTTACACGTTCATACCGAATTTTCACTGCTCGACGGAGCGGTGCGTACCGATAAAGTTTTCAAGCTGTGCGACGAGCTTAATATTCCCGCGATCGCGATGACCGATCACGGCAATATGTACGGTGCGATAGAGTTTTTAAAGGCGGCGGTCAAGTATACCGACAAGGACGCCGACTTTTTGAAGTTCATGGCGGAACGCCGTCCGTTCAAGGTCAAGCCGATTATCGGTTGCGAAGTGTACATGACCGATAATATGCACGTTAAAGAGAAGGGCGCGAACGGCGCGCCGCCCAAGCTCAATCACTTAGTACTTCTCGCAAAGGACGGAGTGGGCTACCACAACCTTATTAAGATAGTGTCGGCGGGGTATACCGAGGGTATGTACTACAAGCCGCGCGTGGACTTCGAGTGCATAAAGGAGCATCACGAGGGGCTTATAGCTTTATCCGCGTGCTTAGCCGGCGTGATCCCGCAAGCGATACTGCACAAGCAATACTCTGTTGCCGACGACTGGATAAAGAAGTTCAAGGGAGTGTTCGGCGACGATTTCTATATTGAAATTCAAAACCACAATATCGGCGAGCAAAAGGTCGTGCTGCCGTATCTTATCGAGCTTGCCAAGCAGAACGACGTTAAGATCGTTGCGACCAACGACGCGCACTATCTCACCAAGGACGACGCCAAAATGCAAAAGGTGCTTATGGCGATATCATTCCACTCCACGCTAGAAAGCGACGATGACGACAGCACGGGCGGCATAGCGGGCGATTCGGTTTCCGACGATAAATACTTCCCGACGAACGAGTTTTACGTAAAGAACTACGACGAAATGTACAAGGCGCTCCCGTACGAGGACGCGCTCGATATTACGCTCGAAATAGCCGATAAGTGCGATCCGTACTTTATCAAAAAAGAACCGCTCCTGCCTAGCTACGTTCCGCCCGACGGCATGACGAGCGAGGAGTATTTGCGCAAGCTCACATTTGACGGGCTTAAAGTCCGCTACGGCGAGATAACCGATCAGGTGCGCGAGCGCGCCGAGTACGAGCTCGGGATCGTAGAACGCCTGCACTTCGTCGATTACTTCCTTATAGTTTGGGACTTTATCCACTACGCCGAAAGTCAGGGTATACCCGTTGGTCTCGGGCGTGGTAGCGGCGCGGGCAGTATCGTCGCGTACGCTATCGGCATTACCAAGATCGATCCGCTCAAATATGCGCTCATATTCGAGCGCTTCCTCAACCCCGAGCGCGTGAGTAACCCTGACTTCGATATAGACTTTTGTGTTGACCGCCGCGGCGAAGTCATTGACTACGTTACGCGCAAGTACGGCGAGAACAACGTTTCGCAGATAGCGACCTTTGGCACTATGGCGACCAAGGCGGCTATCAAGGACGTCGGGCGCGTGTTCGACCTGCCGTTCTCCGAGGTCAATAATATTACCAAGATGATTCCGCGCGGCTCCGAAAAAATGCATATCCGCGAGCTTCTCGGCAGGGGGGTGGATAAAGAAGGCAACCCCATTCCCGGTATCCCCGAAATGATGGAGCTGTACAAGAACGACCCCACCGCGCGGCGCGTTCTCGACATGGCGGAAAAGATAGAGGGTATGCCGCGCCAGATCGGTATGCACGCCGCGGGCGTTATCATTTGCCGCGACCCGATAGCCGACCACGTTCCGCTGTCGCGCACAAACGAGGACGTTATCGTTACCGAGTACGACATGATAGTCGACGAGGAGCTCGGGCTTCTTAAGATGGACTTCCTCGGTCTGACGACTCTCACCGATATAAAAAAGGCGTGCGACTACATTAAAGAGCAGCACGGCGTGGAAATAGACTTCGTCAAGCTCGGCTACGACGATCCCAAGGTTTACGAGCTTATAGGCAGCGGCAATACCGAGGCGGTGTTCCAGCTCGAATCGGGTGGTATGAAAGGCTTCATGCACGAGCTTCAACCGTCCAACCTCGAAGACGTAATAGCCGGTATCTCGCTCTACCGCCCGGGTCCCATGGACTCCATTCCCGACTTTATCAAGAACAAAAAAGCGCCCGATAAAATCGTTTATCAGCATCCGCTCATGAAAGATATTCTTGGCGTTACCTACGGCATAATCGTTTATCAGGAACAGGTTATGGACGTGGTAAGAACGCTCGCGGGCTACTCGATGGGCGGCGCAGATAATATCCGCCGCATGATGAGCAAGAAGAAGCACGAGGCGATGGAAGCCGAGCGCAAGGTTTTCGTGGGCGGTGGCGTCGATAAAAAGACGGGCAATAAGATCCCCGGCGCGGTCGCAAACGGCGTTCCCGAAAAGACGGCGAACGAGATCTACGATATGCTAATCAAGTTCGCAAGCTACGGCTTTAACAAGTCGCACGCGGCGGCTTACGCGCACGTAACGTATCAAACGGCGTACCTTAAATGCTACTATCCCGTCGAGTATTTCACGGCGGTTTTGAACAACCGAATTACCAAGCTGGACGAGCTCACGCATTACCTGTCGTACCTTAAAGAGGCGAAAATCACCGTTCTGCCGCCCAATATAAACAAATCGAAGTCTGAGTACACCGTCGAAAACGGCTGTGTACGCATAGGCATGGGCGCGCTGAAAGGCGTGGGCGTGCCTATCGTAAACAAGATAGTGGAGGAGCGCGAACGCAACGGCGAGTATACCGATTTCGTTGAGTTCGTAACGCGCATGGAGGACGCCGAGTCGGGCAAGAGCCTTATCAACCGCCGCATGGTCGAGTCGCTTATAAAGGCGGGCGCGTTCGACTGCTTCGGCAAAAAGCGCGCGGTGCTAATGGCGGCGTTCCCCGCGGTCATGGATAAAGTCACCAAAGAGCGCACCGCTAAAATGAGCGGACAGCTTTCGTTCTTCGAGGTCGCGCCCGAGATCAAGACCGAGTTTAACTATCCCGAAGTAGACGAGTATTCGCCGAGCGACAAGTACAAGATGGAAAAGGAAGTCGCGGGCGTTTACCTTTCGGGCCATCCGCTGTCGGCGTACGTGGATAGGCTGAGGCAGTACAAGTACAATACTTCCATGCTCAATCCCGATCTTCCCGATTGTCCGCCAAACGATACCAAGATCTCGCTCGGCGGTATGCTCACCGCAACAGTCAACAAGCTTACCAAAAAGGGCAATCCCATGGGTACGGCGGTGCTCGAAGACTTGTACGGTACGGTCGAACTGATTGCGTTTAATAAGACGTTTGAGCGGTTGCGCCCGCTGTGGGTGAAGGATACGGCGGTCGGCGTTACGGGTGTGCTCAAACAGAACGAGAACGGCGTGTCTATATACGTGGACGATATTAAACCGTTTGCAGACTCTGACGCGAACACGGCTAAATTGTGCTGTTACTTCTCGCTCGCCGACGAGGCTAAGCTTGATGAAGTCGCCGATATTATTTTGGCGTATCCCGGCCGCGAAACCGTGTATGCTAAGGACGGAACGGAAAGGTTGCAAACTCTTACCGATAAGTTCGCTATCGACACGCTGTCCATTGCGGAGCTCAGCGCGGCACTGGGCGAGGGCAATGTTAAGAAGCAGGAGTAATACAATTAATAATTAAAAAAATAAATAATAAAAATGATGATAAAAATTCATTAAAACTATTTATTTTATATAAAAAATATGATATAATAGTACTCGATAATTTTTGATTTAAGAGGTTGTTTATTATGAAGAAAATAGCGGTATTGACGAGCGGCGGTGACGCCCCGGGTATGAACGCGGCTATCCGCGCAGTCGTCAGATACGGACTCGGCATGGATATGGAAGTCATGGGCGTTGAGCGCGGACTTCAAGGGCTTATCGACGATTTGTTCGTGCCCATGAATATGCGTAGCGTTTCGGACATAATTCACCGCGGCGGGACTATTCTCAAAACGGCGCGCTGCCCCGAATTCAAGACAGAAGAGGGTCAGCAGAAAGCGGTCAAGAACCTGCGCAAGCGCGGCGTGGAAGGACTTATCGTCATAGGCGGCGACGGGTCGTTCATGGGCGCAAAGGCGATGACCGAGCACGGGTTTCCGTCGATAGGTATTCCCGGCACGATAGACAACGACCTTGCGTACACCGATTATACGCTCGGGTTCGATACGGCGTGCAACACCATACTCGACGCTATCAATAAGATTCGCGATACCATGAGCTCGCACGAGCGCGTTTCGATAATCGAGGTCATGGGCAGAAACTGCGGCGATCTTGCGCTGTATACAGGGCTTTGCGGCGGTGCGGAAGTTATAGTCGTGCCCGAACGGAAAATGTCGGTCGACGAGATAGTTAAAACGCTCGGCGGCGGTATGGAGCACGGCAAAACGAGCGGCATTATCGTTCTTGCCGAGGGCGCTGGTCACGCCGACGAGCTTAAAGCCGAGCTTACCTCGCGCACCGAGCTTGTCGTTAAGTCCACACGGCTCGGGCACGTTCAGCGCGGCGGCAGTCCGTCGTGCCGTGACAGATACCTCGGTACGTGCTTCGGCGTTCACGCAGTCAAGCTGTTAAAGCAGGGTATTGGCAATCGAATCGTCGGTATCAAGAACCATAAGTTCTACGATATGGATATCGTCGAGGGCTGCGCTATGAAGAAAGAGTTCGATAACGAGCTTTACGAAACAGCTCTTATAGTAGGCAAATAACTTTTAGTGTCGTGTGTTTGCGTAAGTGATTAATTAGTATTTGCGCCCGATTAATATCATTGCATTGTAAAATTATTTACGCCACTCTAACATAAATAAACCTTGATTTTTGATTGTTATGAAAGTTTTATTGTTTAACGGTAGCTGCCGAGAGAAGGGCTGTACTTTTACGGCTCTGAATATAATAGCCGAGGTTTTGAACGCGGAAGGCGTGGAAACCGAGATCTTGCAAATAGGCAATAAGCCCGTTCGAGATTGCATCGGCTGTAACGGTTGCGTAGGCAAGGGCAAGTGTGTGTTTAACGACGACTTTGTCAATGAGTGGATCGAAAAATCGGCAGCAGCCGACGGGTTCGTTTTCGGCTCGCCCGTATACTTCGCGCACCCCGACGGCAGGCTCTTGTCGGTGATGGACAGAATGTTCTATGCCGGCGGAAAAAGCTTCGAGCAAAAGCCTGGCGCAGTGATCGTGTCGGCGCGCCGCGCGGGAACCACCGCTTCGCTCGACGCAATAAGTAAGCATTTGAGTATTCGCCAAATGCCCGTAATATCTTCCACGTATTGGAATATGGTACACGGCAATACGCCCGACGAGGTGTTACAGGATAAAGAGGGCGTGCAAACTATGCGCAACCTCGGCAAGAACTTGGCGTGGATATTGAAGTGTATAGAAGCGGGTAAAAAAGAGGGGATAACCCCGCCCGTCGCCGAGAAAGCCGATAAAACAAATTTTATAAGATAAACACAAAAACCCGTTAGTAAAAGTCTAAAATGCCCCCCAAAAGTTTGTCTAACTTTTGGGGGGCATTTTAAAATGTTCGGGAACTTTTTGCAATCCGTCATTTGTACTCTGTTAAATAGCGTTTAGAAAGTTACGTTAACTCAATATATAATATAAATCGAACGATCCCTTGGCTCCGGCTGTGGAACCGCCCATTTTCAGAATGAGTATGTCACCGTACATATCAATTTGAGGAAGAAACATTTCCGTGCCGATTCTAATAAAACCTGTTTTGGCATCTATTCGATTTTTACTTGCTGTGATATTATACTCTGTGTCACCAATTTTGCATTTGTCAGATGCAGTAAATTTTATACCGGACGCAAAAGAAGATATATACATGCGGTGCGCAGTGGACAGTTCTTTATCAAGTGAGCTTTCATCGTCAAAATTATAATACGAAACAGCCCAAAGAGAGTATTTATTATCCACAACGATATTTGAAGATTCATCTACGTTTCCACTCTCGGCAAAAACATATTTTACAGTAATTCCGTCATGACTTTCGGTTAGCACAAGCTTGCCGTCCTCGATTGCAAAATCGACGTTTTCAAGTGACGCGGTATTTCCTTTCTCCGAATAATTTGTAATCGATAGGGGATGGTAAAAATCTATATGGTATGATAGTTTATCGGTAGTGCTAGTGGTCAGCTGAGGCATTGTGATTTTTCCGTTAGCAACTTCATATTTTGCAAACCTATATAAACCATCATAATTTGTCAAAATAATATGAGGCTTTTCATAAAAACTGCAAAAAGGCGTTTTCTCACCCCCGATCTTACTTTTTATAATCTCTATCTGTGCCTCTTGCACCACCTTCGCTTCTTGCGAAACCGTTTCATCGTAAGTAACCAAAACATCTTCTAAAAGAAATTTTTTGCCGTCATATTCGTTGGAGCTTGAGCAAGCCGTGAACATAAAACACGACGATACCAGAATAACGAGCAACATTGCCGCTATCAATGCTTTTTTAATTAAAGCCATTTTTTTCATTTGGATTCTCCTTTTTAATACCAATAATGTATAGAATAGTATATATCGCATAAAATGCGATTGTCAAGTAAAATAACACATAATATGCGATAATTTTTTTATGAGGAAGTCTAATATCAATAATATTGAATTACATTTGATTCAACGTCGATTACGTGAAGCAATTGAGCAAAGTGACATACCGCAAAAAACCATTGCTTCTAAAATAGGCGTGTCCGCGCAAACCGTTTCAAAATATATGAATCACGACATTTTTCCTGCGCTCGATACGCTTGCAAAACTTTGTATTTTACTTGATGTGTCGGCAGACGACATACTTGGAATAAATGAATAATTAAAAATTTAACAAATATCCCCGCGAACTGCAGGGATATTTTTCATTCTTTATAGGAAATATTATTTTTTGCGAGGGTTTTGTTTTGTGATTATTTTAGTCTAGTGGTAGTTCTTCTTTCGGTGTTTCGGTCGCTTTCACAAAATCGGGAGTGCCCGGTTCGAACTCGGCGAGCTCTAAGCGTTCGCTCGAATACTGTTTGAAGTATATCCATTTTAAGGTCGAGAGTTCGGCGGGCGAGAGCTCGTTCTTGTCTATAACGAGCGCGTGCGACGAGTCTACGTAAAGAAACAGATAACGCTTGCCCTCTAACGTTTTACCTATATTTTTGTTGTAGTATTTGGACGCGTGCACAACTTCGCCGTTGACTTCTTCCTTTGCAGCTATGCCGCCGTCGAAAAACTCGTATTCGAAAACGGTGGGCGGTATCGGTTTTTGCAGGTCTTTTTTGATCGAGTATTTAAGCCCTGCGCCGAAAAGCAAAACCAGTAACGAGAACACGAAGAACCCGAACATCAGTCCCGCTAAGTCGGTTTTTTCGAAATAGTAGAAAACGAATATCAACAGCACGAATCCAACCGCCGCCCCGAGCGAGCCTAATATAAGCTTGTTGCACGTTTTTTTCGACGGAGCAGAGATTTCCTTCTTTGCTTCGAGCGTATATTTGGAGCTGACTTTGATCGTTTTATTTTCGGTTATCATAGTTATATCTCGATAGGTGAATTGATAAAATCAGTATAGCATTAAAACACGCGCGTGTCAATAATTAGACAAAACAAAAGCCCCGCAAAATTGCGAGGCTTTCTTAATCTTACGAATACGCGAAAACTATGCTTTTCCCGCACATCCCAAAACATTCACTAACTTATGGCGTACGCATTCGGTGACAAGCGTTCTGCCGTCGCCGAGGTACTGGCGGGGATCGAAGTGCGCGGGGTTCTCGGCAAAGTGCTTGCGAACTGCGGCGGTGAAAGCAAGGCGAAGGTCGCTGTCGACGTTGATCTTGCAGACCGCGAGCGACGACGCTTTGCGGAGCATGTCTTCGGGAATGCCCTTAGCGCCGGGCATCGTGCCGCCGAAGTCGTTTACCATCTTTACGTAGTCGGGAAGGACCGAGCTTGCGCCGTGAAGAACGATAGGGAATTTAGGAAGAAGTTCTGCGACCTTTTCGAGAATGTCGAAACGCAGTTTGGCTTCGCCCTTGAACTTGAACGCACCGTGGCTCGTGCCGATAGCGATAGCGAGCGAGTCGACGCCCGTCTTAGCAACGAATTCCGCCGCTTCCTCGGGATCGGTGTAGAGCGCGTCGGACTCGGATACTTTAACGTTATCCTCTACGCCCGCGAGTCTGCCGAGCTCGGCTTCGACCACTACGCCGTGGTCGTGTGCGTATTTAACTACTTGGGAAGTGATCTTGATATTTTCGGCGAGCGGGTGAGACGACGCGTCAATCATGACCGACGTGAAGCCGTCCTTAATAGCCGAAACGCAAAGGTCATACGAATCGCCGTGATCGAGATGCAAGCAGATAGGCAGTCCCGAATCCTCGACGGCGGCTTGGACCATTTTGGTAAGGTACTTAGGGTTGGCGTACTTGCGCGCGCTCGACGATACTTGAAGAATGAGGGGAGCTTTTTCGAGCTTGCCCGCTTCAACGATACCCTGAATGGTCTCCATGTTGTTGACGTTGAACGCACCGATGGCGTAGCCGCCTTCATAGGCTTTGGCAAACATGTCCTTGGTTGTTACTAACGGCATAATGTTTTATTACCTCCAAAAAACATTTTAGGCTACGCGCCCGATAATCAATCGGTCCCGCGCGCCTGAAACAAGTCCGTTTCGTAAACATTATAACACAATTATCAAGATTTGACTACTGTTTTATTGACTTTTTTTATAAAAAGAATTATACTGTAAAAAAGCAGAGGTGAAATAGTGAAAGACCAAAGAATGGTAACGCTAGCGCACAATCTCGTAAACTACTCTATCGCCGCCAAGAAGGGCGATAAGGTTTTGGTCGAGGCTTTCGACGTTCCGTACCCGCTTGTCAATGAGATCATCAAGGCGATATACGCGGCGGGCGCGCAGGCGTTTGTCACCAATATAGATACCAGAGTGCGCGCCGAGCTGTTAAAGGGCGCGACCGACGAGCAGCTTAAACTTTGGGCTAAGCTCGATGCTGAGGTAATGAGCAGCATGGACTGCTATATCGGCTTGCGCGGCGGCGACAACGCTTACGAAAACTCGGGCGTTCCCGCAGCCCGCATGGATAAATACATGAGTATCTATATGCACCCCGTTCACCACGAGATCCGCGTTAAAAAGACGCGCTGGGTGATTTTGCGCTATCCGTCGCCGTCCATGGCTCAGCTTGCGGGTATGTCCACCGAGCAGTTCGAGGACCATTATTTCAACGTTTGCAACCTCGACTACGCCAAAATGGATAAGGCTATGAACGCGCTCCAAGCGTTGATGAACAAAACGGACAAGGTGCGTTTGGTCGCAAAGGACACCGATATCACTTTCTCTATTAAAGATATCCCCGCCGTTAAGTGCGCGGGTAATATGAATATCCCCGACGGCGAGGTGTATACTGCGCCAGTCAAGAACTCGATAAACGGCGTTATCACTTACAATACGCCGACCGTCTACAACGGGTCCAAGTTCGACTGGGTCAAGCTTACTTTTAAGGACGGCAAGATAATCGACGCGCAGAGCTCCAATAAGGAAAAGTCGGACGCCATATTCGATATGGACGAGGGCGCGCGGTACGTGGGCGAGTTCGCTATCGGCGTAAACCCGTATATCACCGAAGCGATAGGCGATATCCTGTTCGACGAGAAGATAGCCGGCTCTATCCACTTCACGCCCGGCTGCTGCTACGACGACGCGTATAACGGCAATATTTCCGCAGTGCACTGGGATCTCGTGCTTCGCCAAACCCCCGAGGTCGGCGGCGGCAAGATTTACTTCGACGGCGTGCTTATCCGCGACAACGGTAAGTTCGTTTTGCCCGAGCTTAAATGTCTTAACCCCGAGAATTTAAAATAGCGATTCCGCACGATTAATTCGGTAAAAAACTCAATAGGAGAATAAAATAAAAATGTTCGAACTCAAATACAAGATCACCGAAGCCGATATGAAAGCGGTCAACAAAAAGATAATGCTGTTCTACTTTGCGCTTTATCTTGCGACTGCGATAATCGGCATTGCTATCGGCGTGGTAGCCGTAATACTTCGCCCGCAAATGCTTATGCTCGTTCTCGGCATAATTCTTATCGCGCTCGGCGCAATTCTTTTGGCGTGCTCGATCATGCTCGCTATCGCGCCTAAGAATTTCGTATCGAGCGTAGTCGAACCGAACGACGAAGAGCTCGAAGTTAAGATCGACGACAATAAAATCACCGTCGGCGAAAAGGAAATACCTTTCGCAATGGTCACCAAAGTAAAAACGCAAAACGTAGGCGTCGTTGTTACCGTCGGCAAGGATACCGTTCTTATCGTTAAGGATGCGATCACTTCCGGTCAAACTTTGTCCGCGCTTGTCGAGCACTTGAACGCCAAACAGGGCAAGCGCGATATCAACGAGCTTATCGAAGCCGAAAAGCAAGCGACCGAAAACGCGCCCGCAGAAGAAAAGGCAGAAGAACCCGTTAAGATCACAGAAGAAAAAACGGAGGACGCAGAGCCTACCGTCACGCCCGTAGAAGAACCTGCGGAGGAAAAAACCGAGGTAGCCGAGGAAGTTAAAGCGGAGGAGCCTGCGGTCGAAGAAAAACCCGCACAGCCCGCCGAAGAAACCGCTGCAGTCGCCGAGGAAAAGGCGGAAGAAGTCGAAGAACAAAAGGAAGAAAAGACGGAAGAAAAACCCGCGGCCGCAAAGCCTAAAACCGCGGCAAAACCCAAGACCGCTTCGTCAAGCAAGCCGAAGTCTACTTCGACTGCAAGCAAGGCGAAATCGACCTCGACCACCGCTTCGAAACCGAAGTCGACTTCTACTTCGAGCAAGCCCAAGACTTCGACGGCTGCGAGTAAGCCCAAAACCTCGTCTACTGCAAGCAAAGCCAAGACTACGGCGAGCAAGCCCAAGAGCGAAGAATAAGGTCAAAGGTTTTCCCGTTTATTATTTATTACAATTTATTGTTTATTACAAATAGGGTGGCGTTAAAGATATTTATAACGCAAATATATTACTCGGGTGTAACAAACAACAATCGCCTTAGTAAATACACGACACTAAAAGTTTTCTTGCTTACTTCTTTTTCAAAAGAAGTAAGTGGCGTTAAAGATATTTATAACGTCATGAAATTACTCGGGTGTAAAGAAGAATAAATCACTTCCGCAAACACACGACACTAAAAAGACTTGACTAATTATCTTTAAGGTGATAAACTATTAAAAATAAAACATAAAACACTTGGAGGTTGTTTTTATGGCAAACGTAAAAGTTGCAATCAATGGTTTCGGACGCATCGGTCGTCTTGCATTCCGTCAAATGTTCGGCGCTAAGGGCTATGAGATCGTCGCTATCAACGACTTGACCAGCCCCGCAATGCTCGCCAACCTGCTCAAGTACGACACCGCTCAGGGTGGCTACTGCGGCAGAATAGGCGAGGGTGCGCACACCGTTTCGTCCAAAGAACCCGTATACGAAGAGGACGGCAAGACCATTAAGGTCCCCGGTTCGATTACCGTAGACGGCAAAGAAATCACCATATATGCAATGCCCAAAGCTCAGGATCTTCCTTGGGGCAAGCTCGGCGTAGACGTCGTGCTCGAATGCACGGGCTTCTACTGCTCGAAAGAGAAATCGATGGCGCACGTCAACGCCGGTGCTAAGAAAGTCGTTATCTCCGCTCCCGCGGGCAACGACCTCAAAACCGTCGTTTACGGCGTAAACGAGAAAACGCTCGACAAGAAAGACCAGGTCATCTCGGCTGCAAGCTGCACGACCAACTGCCTCGCTCCCATGGCTAAGGCGCTCAACGACTACGCGCCCATCCAATCGGGTATCATGAGCACCATCCACGCCTACACCGGCGACCAAATGATCCTTGACGGTCCTCACCGCAAGGGCGATATGCGTAGAGCACGCGCGGGCGCGGCGAACATCGTTCCCAACTCGACCGGCGCGGCTAAGGCTATCGGCTTGGTTATCCCCGAGCTTAACGGCAAGCTCATCGGCTCGGCACAGCGCGTTCCCGTTCCCACCGGCTCGACGACCATTCTTACCGCCGTCGTTAAGGGCAAGGACGTAACCAAGGAAGGCATCAACGCCGCCATGAAGAAAGCCGCATCCGAGTCCTACGGCTACAACGAAGATCCCATCGTTTCGTCCGACGTTATCGGTATGCGCTACGGCAGCTTGTTCGACGCTACCCAGACCATGGTCAGCAAGATCGGCGACGACCTTTACCAGGTCCAGGTCGTTTCGTGGTACGACAACGAGAACTCGTACACCAGCCAAATGGTTCGTACGATCAAATACTTCGCCGAGCTTTAATCGCAAGGCAATATAATTAACGCAAAACAAAAAAACTCTCTGCACCGTGCGGAGAGTTTTTTGCTGTGTGATTTCCTTTACGCCGCCGCGAGCCAAATCGTAAGCGAGACCAGCGAAACGGATAGAGCGGCAAGATCGATAAAAAACGAAATAAAGCACAGCCTGTCCTTTTTGAAAAAGAACGATATAGGTGTGTGTATAAACGCGAGCGTAAGCCCGATTATAAGCGTGGGCACGGCAACGAGCTTGACCTCGCTTGCCGTCACCGCCGCGGATATGAGCGCGAGCCCGCAAACAGATATAGCGGCAAAGCCCACGGCTAAGCATATAGTAATTATCGGCACGATCTTGTTCATGATTACAGTATACCACAATCACAGATTGATTTTTCGATTTCTTTACGGCAGACCGATAAATATCGGTTTTATCAAATTTGTGGTTTGGTATATTATATCATATCAGTGCGAGTTTGTCGAGCACGTTAAGCAATGTAAAGTCGGCGTTAAGTAGAGTAAAGCCGTCGTGTCAAAAAAATTTTTGCGTAAACCCTTGATTTACGTTTAATTTAGTGTTAAACTATACTCATGAAAAAACTAGCTTTATTTTTGGGAATGATGATGGCGTGCGTTTCGCTTGCCGCGTGCGCTCCGAACGGCGACAACTCCGGCGATCCCGCCGATCCAAATGCGGGCACCCCCGGCAATTCCGACGGCCCGGGTAATCCCGGCGATTCGGGCAATCCCGGCGATTCGGGCAATCCCGGCGATTCGGGCAATCCCGGCGATTCGGGCAATCCCGGCGATTCGGGCAATCCCGGCAACGGTAACGGCCCGACGATTACTTTTTCCGCGGGTATAGGTGCGTTTGCGGACGGTAAAACGAGTGTTTCTCTCAATACCGACGATAACGGCAAGGTTTCGTTAAATACGGCGGATCCTCGCGCGGACGGTCATGCTTTCTTGGGCTGGTACAGCGGCGCGGTCGAGTTCGATCCAAACGCGAAATACACGCAGTCTCAAACGTTCACCGCCAAGTATCGCTCGGGCGGCGACGCCGTCGTGTACGAGGCGCTTTTCGACGATGGCTCGACCGTTTCTATACAAATGAATATGTCGGATGCCGAATGGAAGAAGCTCGATAACGATTACATTGTTTTCAGTGAAAGAGCGCAGCAATTGGGCATGGAAGGGCGTGGAAAATCACCGATTTACCGCGTAGCCGATTCTGTTACGATAGGCATCGATGACGGCGATGGTATGCTGTATTATTATTACGAAGAAGTCGGCGTGCGCTTGAAGGGCAATACCTCGCGTCACAGGTTCTACGGCGACAACGGATTTTTCGACAACGTGCATTTGAAGCTGTCGTTCAAGCAAACGTTTGATGATGTAGAGGACGGGTATACCGCAGACGAAGTTAAGCCCTTCAGCGACCGTTGGGCGGCAGACAAGGCGGCGAAAACGGCGCGTAAAGCGCGTACGCTCGGCGGCATGGAAAAGATAGATATCAAGTATAATTCGACTCTCGACGATACTTATATCCGCGAGCTTTACGCAATGAAGTTGTTCCGCGATAACGGCATAGTCGCGCCGCACGTCACGCTGTGCGGACTTTCGGCGTTGGAGAAGGATACTAATATGCGTAACCTCGGCGTGTACAGAATTCACGAGCCTATCGACGAAGCGTTTATTGAACATAACTTTAAAGATACTGGAGTAGGCGATTTGTGGAAGTGCACTTGGGGCGCGAAGGGTTCCGCCGATTTGAAGGATTGGGGCAACCTGGATTATTTTATCGGCGTTGAGGATGAGCTGAATTTCGAGTTCTATACCTACGACAAAAAGACCAATAAGAAGAAAGATAAAACAACAGGCTTGCGCGATTTGTCATCCATGCGTAATTTTATACAAGCGATAAACAGTGATAACGTAGATTTTTCTGCGGTCTTGGATACAGATTATTTCGCCAAGTTCGAGGCTGTCAACTATATGCTTGGCAATCCCGACTGCATACGCAATCATTACAACAACTACTATATTTATTTCCGCAAGTTTGACGGTAAAGCAGTTATAATACCTTACGACTACGACCGGTGTTTGGGTTCTACGCAGTGGAATGAATACGACGCAATGACGCAGGTCACACCGTTTACGCGCCTTACGACGAATAGCGGCGACACGCAATGGAACCCGCTCTATACCAAGCTAATAGTAAAGGGCGCGCCTGCGGGTGCGGACTCGGTGCTTATGAAGTATCGCAGTAATCTTTTGGCTCTTGCGTCGTCCGATCTTATTAAGGTCGAAAGGTTTAATGCATTAAAAGACAGCTACAAGGCTCGTTACGGCAGGTTTACAAACGACGCGGTCAATAATTCGCTTGCGTTTGATGGCGGGAACAATAATAAGTCGTACTCCGATTATATTAACGCAAAGCTTCGAGTAATAGAAGAACATAAGGACGATTACAACGCGTAATTTTTATCGTTAAAGATATGCGGTGAACGAAACAGCAATGTCGTTCACCGCATTTTTGTAGTTGACAAATCGATTTACAAGGGTGTATAATAAGAAATAGAGTATAGAGTAAAGAAAGAGGCGTGTTATGATTTGCCCGCAGTGCGGCTATGACATGGGTAAAAAGAATAAATGTATACGTTGCGGTTACGAGGCGAGCGAGCTTACGGTCTTTGACGAGAAGGAGCAAGCCGAGCGCGAGAAAGAGCGTGAGCAGAGCGAAACCAAGGTCATTGATCCGTGCAACGTGTATTTAACGCATCCGTACGGCTACGACGAGTACGATTCCGATTTCGGCATGGGCGACCCGTTCGGCAGTCTGTTCGGCAGCTTATTCGGCGACCCGATAGGCGATCTTTTGGGCGGACTGTTCGGGTTTGACGTAAGACCGCAAAGGCAAGTGCACGAACAGCCGACCAAGAAGGGTAAAAAGCAAGGCCCCGTCGTCGAGGTGCGCGACGTCGAGATGGTAGACAGCGACGACCCCGACCCCGAAATAATTTTCAAGGATATAGACGACGCGCCCGAGGAGCCCCCGCAAGAGCAGAAAACAGACGACGGCGAGAAAAAGCATTACGGAATGAATAACCCGTTTAAGCGGAGAAAGAAGTAGGGAAAAAGCGCGATTTATGCGCTTTTTTACGTTGTTATTTTTCTTTTAATGTGATACAATACTTTATATAGATATGTTTAGAAAGCTTCTTAAACTTCTATCGCAAAAAGCGGCGATAACCGTATTGTCGTTTTTACTGCAAATAGCTATCATAGTCGTTATGATACTTTTTGCTACGGCATTTTATTGGTGGATATGGCTCGTACTGTTGTTCTTCGGCGGTATAGTTTGTTTGTATATAATATCGCGTGACATTAACCCGAGCTACAAACTGTCCTGGTGCGTATTGATTTTGGTTTTTCCCGCGTTCGGGTGTTTGATATATTTGTTTATAGGTCGTCAGCATACGCCGCGCAGAGTGCGTAAAAGGCTTGGTCGCGCCGCAGACGTTTCGCAGGTGCTTCTCAACATGACCAATGCCGATTTACTTGGTCGGCGTGGTTTGCTCAATCCCACGGACACCACGTGCGCCGATCTCGTGCTCAATGCGGGATCGTATCCCGTTTACGGCGGCACGGCGACCAAGTATTATCCGCTCGGCGACGATATGTTCCCCGACATGATAGCCGATATCCGCGCGGCGCAAAAGTTCGTGTTCATGGAATATTTTATTATCGAGCACGGCAAGGTCTGGGACGAGATCGAAGCCGCGCTTATCGAGCGCGCGCAAGCGGGCGTTGATGTAAAGCTCATGTACGACGACGTGGGCAGTATGTTCACTCTGCCCAAAAAGGGCATTAAGCGGCTGCGCGCGGGCGGCGTGCAGGTGCTGCCGTTCAATAAGATAACGCTGTCCTTCGATATGCGGCTTAACAACCGTTCGCACCGTAAGATCACGGTCATTGACGGGAATATCGCGTACACGGGCGGAAATAATATCGCCGACGAGTACGCCAATAAGACCGTGCGGTTCGGGCATTGGAAGGATACGCACATGAGGTTCACGGGCGACGGAGTGTGGAGCTTTACCGTAATGTTCCTGTCGTTTTGGAGCATTACCAATAAGGTGCGGCTCGATTACTATAAATACCTCATGCCGCTTTCGTCTGACCCCCAAGCCGTTGGCTACGTTCAGCCGCTGTCGTCGGGTCCCGGGCGCGACGATCACTTGATAGAGAGCGCGTTCATTAATCTTATATCGACCGCAAAAAAATACGTGTACGTCACCACGCCGTATCTTATACTCGATAACGAAATTCAGACCGCGCTCGTAAACGCCGCGCTCGCCGGCGTGGACGTGCGTATCATAATACCTAAAATTCCCGATAAGAAGATCGTTTACCAAACGACCAAGTCGTTCGTTCCCGTACTTGTCAAAGCAGGCGTCAAGGTGTTTAAGTATACGCCCGGGTTCATCCATGCAAAAATGGTTATCGTCGACGACGAGCGCGCGTTCATAGGAACGTGCAATATGGATTATCGCTCGTTCTATCTGCATTACGAGGACGGCGCGCTGTTGTATAACGTGGATAGTATCGCCGATATGAAAAAAGACTTTATCGACACGCAAAATAAGAGCCGACAAATGCAGCACGACGAGGTTATGGATGTTACGATTATTACTAAGCTTTGGCGAAGTATTCTGCGACTTATCGCACCAATGATGTAAGCGCGAAGCGCTTAATAATTTTTAAATTATATTTATTAATTCTTAATTAACTTAACAATATTTGTTGCGATCGCCACGGCTGCGAGTACGGCGCAAACGCACGCGCAAACGAAGGTTATTACCGAGCGCGATACGAAAACCGTTATACAGAACATTGCCGCCGATAGAATTAAATACTTTAAGATTTTGTCCTTGCCGAGCACGCCGACCAATATATCCCGTCGGCGTTTTTTCGTCGGTAAAAACTTGTGCTCGGGCAGCGCGCCCAGCGAGGCGAATAGGGCGTAGGTGTTTTCGCCGCTTACGTATACCGTTTTTATGCCGTCGACGTCGACGGCGTCCTGCGGCGGAGCGTTGCATAAAAGTATGACCTTTTTCGCGCCGTAGTGCTTTGCCTTGGCTATGCACCGCGCTACCGTTTGCTTGTTCGGCGGCGAGAAACAGCAAAACGCCGCCGTGCTGTTCAGGTACACGCCCGCGCCGCGCCGTACCGCCGTCGGTTCGAGCTTAATAAGCCCCGCGTGCAAGAGCTTGGCGGGTGCTTGCTCATTCATGAACATAAAATCGTAAAACATATTCGTTGCCGCAGCGGACAGCTTCTGCTTGCCTACGGCGGTTTTACTCTTAAAGCTCGATAGAAGTAGCGCGCACGCGGTGATCGAGATCGCCGAAAACACGGCGAGGTCGAATGTCGTGTAGTACCGCATGACGGCGAACGCCGCGGCGAATATGAGCAATGCGCCGAGAGAGTTATCGATAAATTTCGCAAACTTGCTTTTCATGCTTGAAATTATCGTCGGTTTGTGTTAGAATTATACAAAGAGTGCGTATGCGCCCTTGCTGTTTTGCGACAGAGGAATCGTACAATGGATAATCATACCGAAATTTTACAGCCTAACGATCTCAATATTATGCGATGCGCGTCCGAGCTTAAAGCGGGCGGGCTGGTTGCGTTCCCGACCGAAACGGTGTATGCGCTTGGCGCAGTCGCCACCGATCCGCAAGCGGTCAAAAAGGTATACGACGTTAAGGGTCGACCGCTTGACCGCGCGCTGATAATCGGCGTAGCAAAAAAATCCCAAATTAAAACGGTGGTAAAAAACGTTACGCCTTCGGCGCAAAAGCTGATAGACGAGTTCATGCCGGGCGCGCTGACCCTCGTCATGGACAAAGCCGATTGCGTGCCCGATATCGTGACTGCGGGCAGTCAATCGGTTGCGGTGCGTATTCCAGACAACCCGATAGCGCAAAAGCTTATCGAGCTTACGGGTTCGCCCGTAGTAGTGCCGAGCGCAAATACCTCGAACAAGCCGAGCACCACGCTCGCCGAACACGTTAAGGACGATCTTAACGGCAAGATAAAATATATCCTCGACGGCGGACAGACCGAGATAGGCATAGAGTCCACGATCGTCGACGTGCGCTGCACTCCGCCCGTAATTTTGCGCGTGGGCGGCGTGACCGTCGAGAGCATAGAGCGTGTTATCGGTCCCGTCACAATGAAGCGGGAGAACGTTAAACAGTCGGCTTACACGCCAAATGCCGAAGTGCTGTTCTCGGCGTATTACGACGGCATGACGGACAACATTATTTCGCGCTACGACTATCTTGTGGAAAAGGGCGTTTCGTCCGTTATTCTTTGCTTGGACGGCAACCGTAAAGCTTACGGCGACAGAAAGGTGATCACGGTCGGCGCGGACTACGCGGCGTACGCGCATAATCTTTTTGCGTCGCTCCGCTCCGCCGACGCCGAGCATTACGAAACAATCATTGCGGAAGGCGTCGACCCCGAGGGCATAGGATCGTCGCTCATAGCGCGGCTTATCAAGCTCAGCGGGGGAAGCATTATCTAATTAGGAATTATAAGTGGTTTATGGCTGAAAACAGTAAAATCAAATTGAGCATTATATTCGTTTGTACGGGCAATACCTGTCGTTCGCCGATGGCTGAATTTTTGTTCAAGGACTACCTTAAACAAAAGAAGCGCAGCGGCGATTTTAACGTTACGAGCGCGGGGCTCGAAGCGGGAAAGGGCGATATCATGACGCCGCAGGCGGCGGAAGCGCTTACCACGCTCGGTGTTAAATTCAACCCCGAGAGAAAGGCACGGGTGTTCACCGTGCAAATGTCGCTCGACGGCGATCTCATTATCGGCATGACGGATGAACACGCCATGCGCTGCGACAGCGATAACGCTATTTCTTACGTCGATTTGATAGGGCACCGCATACCCGATCCGTACGGGTATCCCACGCCCGCATACCTTGAATGCGCCGCCGCAATGAAGTCGGGCTTCGATAAAATTTTGGAGCTTGCGGACGAGAAACTCGCCGAAAAGCGCGGCGAATAGCGGAGAGGAATAAAAAGATTTAACCAATTGACAAAGATAAAAGTTTAGTATATAATATACCCTAAATATTCATATAAAGATAAAATCATGGAGTAGTGAAAATTTCATGTGGGGTGGTGCTATGACTAAACCAAAAAAGAAAACTATAATCATAATTTGTATATTGGTTGCTATCGGGATAGTAATCGGCTTATTGATTCGCGGGCAACATGCGTCGGACTTTTCCGTTGAACAGCACGTTCAAAGAATATCCAAGCGCGTGGAAAAGCGTTTTATGGGAAAAGACAGCGAATACACGGGATACACGGTGTATCCGCTGTACGACGCCGACGATAAGTTTGCTAATTTTTGTTTGGTCGAGTTTGAGCCTTACGGTTGTATTTATATTCAAATTGAAAATTCTTACCCGCTATTGCAAATGTTGGGGCGTTTCGGTATGTATTCGATAGCAAGCAGAGTAGATGAAGAAAGGTACCGTTACAGGCTTTCGAAAGAAATAGACTTGCCTAATTTTGCCGACGGAAGATATTGGTCGATAGTGTATGATGAGTATGGAAATGAATTATCATATTACGATCATTATTTTTATGAAGTAGACAGGGAAGGACAAATTAAATATTGTAGTGGAAGTCATTATAAAGATATTGTCATGGGTGATGATAAAAGATACTTATTGTATCCCAGAAACGGTTTCTCGATTCCTGCCGTAAAAAGGGGCGATAAATTCTTTAACTTAGTATCATTGGAAGAATTCGATTACGACCCTGCCGCCAAAGTAGACAATAGATATTTCCCGTGTATACACGTTGGATCGACGCCATATCACAGTGAGGATTTATAAATTATTATAGGAGTGTACGTAAATTAATCTTTAAAATGTATGCTCAGAATAAGGGCGCACGGCGAATAACGACGTGTAACTTAATTAAAAACGCGTGACAAAATTCTAAAAGAATGATATAATAAGGGCGTAGATATACTAATTGTATCGAGGTGTTTATGTTTTATATCGCGTGCGATCACGGCGGCTTGGAGTTAAAGGCAGCCGTAATAAAAAAGCTCGAAGGCTTGGGCGAGGCCGTTACCGATCTCGGCACCGACTCCGAGCAGTCGGTCGATTATCCCGACTACGGGTTTGCCGTTGCCAAAAAGGTTGCGGCGGAAAGTAACGCGCGCGGAATTGTGATTTGCAAGACGGGCGTCGGCATGAGCATTTGCGCCAACAAGGTAAAAGGCGTTAGGTGCGCGCTTTGCACTTCGGTCGATATGGGTCGGCTTTGCCGCGAGCATAACGACGCGAACGTTCTTGCACTCGGCGCGAGCAATACCGATACCGCCACCGCGCTTAGTATCGTTGAGGCGTTCGCCACGACCGAGTTTGCGGGCGGACGGCACGCTAACCGCGTAAATAAGATCACAGGATACGAGAACAATGGCTAAGGTCGAAGCGGTCGAGTACAAGGATAGAGAATCGCTGGACGCCGAGCTGTTGTCCGCCGTGTCGGACATTATGTCGGCGGAGGAACAGGCTAAGTCGATTATCGCCGTTGCGGCGGAAAACGTTAAAGCCGTTCAGCAGGCGGGAAGCATCCGCGAGCGCGATATGCGCGAGAGCAGTAAGAAGCTTATGGCTTCGGCGCGCGAGGAAGCGTTTAAGGAAGCCACGGACAAGGCGGAAGCCGAGTGCGCCCGTGCGCTTAAAGCCGCGCACGAAAAGGGCGACGCGCTCGTTAAATCCAAGCAAAAAGATATAGCGAAAAGAATCGACGAGCTATACAAATCTCTCGGGAGCAAGAAGTAAGGTATGGCGATTGCCAAAGTGTCGCACGTCCGCGTAGTCGGATTGAAGCGCGAGCAAAACAAAATAATCGATCGGCTTACCGAGGAAGGTTTGTTCGAGGCGCGCGCAACCGACGCTTTGCCGTACGGCAAGACGGGCGGCTCCGTCGACGCGTACAAGGAGCTTAAACTCAAACAGAGTAATATTGCGTTCGCGCTCGACTTTCTTAAAGCGCGGCATAATTTTATGAGTAAAGCGCTTGACGAGAACGAAAAAGACGTAAAGCACGGCAAGGCGCAGCCGATAGATTATACATTATCCAAAGAGAAATATTCGAGCGGCAGAACGCTCATAACCAAAGCCGATTTTTCGGACGCTGCGGCGAAAGAATACGAATTACTTCACGTGGTCGACGAGCTCCAACAAATATCGTTCGATATAGCCGATTGCTCGTCGCGCGCCAATAATATTAAAAGCACGATTTCGGCGTACAAACCGTATGAGAGCGTTCCGTTCGTTTTATCAGAGCTTCGCAAGGGTTCGGTCGTTATTTCCGTGTACTCGGGCGGCAGCGCCGAGGTGGAAGGTTCTCTAAACGAGCTTCCGTGCGCATACGAGGAGCGCGAGGGCGTTGTCGTCGCCGTGTGCAAGGCGGCGGTTTTGGAGCAGGTGGATAAAGCGTTGTCGGCGCTCGGGTATTCCATTTGCCCGTTCGCGGACGATTGCACCGCGCTTCAAAAGCTTACTGCGCTCGAACAGGAACTCGAAGACATAAAACGTCAGACCGTCGAGCTTACCAAAAAGGCGCTCGAATATGAAAAGTACGTTAAGGAATTGCGAATACTCTACGACTGCGTAGGGCTCGATATAGAGCGCAGCGAAGCCGAGCAAAAATTTGTCAAGACGGACAGCGTGTTCGTGCTCGAAGGTTGGCTGCCCGAGAGCATTGCTCAGTCTACGGCAGATAAGCTTACCGAAGCGTATCCGTCCGTATTGGTGCAGCTGCTTGCGCCCGAGGATAAGGACGAACCGCCTACGCTCGTTAAAAACAATAAGGTAGTTAAACCGTACGAGCAAATAACCGATATGTACAGCTCGCCGAACTACAAGGAGATAGACCCCAACCCGATTATGGCGGTGTTCTACTTCCTGTTCTTCGGCATAATGATAGGCGACGCGGGCTACGGGCTTATTCTTGCGATTGCGGGGCTTGTCATAGGCACGAGCAAGAAGTTCGACGGCGGGATCAAGCGATTGGCGCTTCTCGTTGGCATGGGCGGCATTTCGGCGATAATTTGGGGCGTGCTGTTCGGCGGTTATTTCTCGATAGAGTTCGATACCGACGTTGCTATAATATTAAACCCGCTCGATAAACCGTTGTTGCTTCTAGTGCTAAGCATAGGCTTCGGCTGTTTGCAATTGGTCACGGGCTTTGTAATAAAGTTCGTTGCGTTGTGCAAGCAGGGCAAGCCGTTCTCGGCAATATTCGATTGCGGCTCTATAATACTTTTGTTCGCGGCGCTTGTTTGTTTGGTTATCGGTATGCTTCCGTCGCTCGCGCCCATGCTGGGAATAACGATAGACTTCACGCCGCCGTCGAGCCTTAAAATTGCGGCGCTCGTGCTTGCGCTTAGCGGCGTTGCGCTCATACTGATATTCGGCGGGCGTAACAGCAAAAACGTGTTCGGCAAGGTAGTAGGCGGATTCAAGGGCTTGTACGGGCTCGTCAACATTCTGTCCGACTTGTTGTCGTACTGCCGTTTGTTCGGGCTGTGCCTTGCAAGCTGCGCGATAGGTCTTGCGTTTAACCGCTTGGGCGGTATACTCATGGATATTCCCGTTGCGGGATATGTGGTCGGCGGAATTGTGCTTGCGGTATTGCATACGTTCAATCTTGCGCTGGGAGTGCTCAGCGCATACGTTCACGACGCGCGACTTCAATTCCTTGAATTTTACGGAAAGTTCTACGAAGGCGGCGGCAGACTGTTCACGCCGCTCGGTAGTCGTACCAAATATATTCGCTACAATTAATCATCAATTCGGGTCATACCTTAAAAGGTTTTACCATAAATCACTCATTGTAAGGAGAAAGAAAAATGAGTATGGGCAATTTTTATGCCATCTTGGGCGCGGCGCTTGCCGTCATCATATCCGGTATCGGATCCGCAATCGGCGTAGGTCGCGCGGGACAGGCGTCGTCGGCGCTCCTCAGTAAACAACCCGACAAGTTCGGCACGACAATGATCTTGCAGGTCATGCCGTCCACGCAGGGCTTGTACGGCTTCGTCGTTGCGTTCATGACCATGATCAAGCTTAACGTTTTCGGCGAAATGATAACGCTTACCGACGCGCAGGGCTGGATCATATTCGCGTTCTGTATGCCCATAGCGATAGTCGGCTTGGTTTCGGCTATCATGCAGGGCAACGTAGCTATCGGCTGCATCAACCTCGTAGGCAAGCAGGATAACCAGATCGGTCACGCTATACCTATGCTCGTTCTCGTCGAGATCTTCGCTATATTCGCGTTCATCGTATCCATTCTTGGCGTAATGCTTCTTAATATCGCGTAAATCATGCAGGGCAAGGAAAAATTAATCGACGATATTCTTTCGTCGGCTAAATCCACTGCCGCGGCTATGGTAGAGGAAGCTACGCGCGAGGTCGACGCGGAAGTGGCGGCTTTGCGCAGTTCGCTCGACGAGAAGCAAAAAATCGAGCGCGAGGAAATTCTCGGAGCGGCGCAAAGCGTGTACTCGGGTCAGGTCAAGCTCGCCGAGCTCGAAAGCAATAAAGTGCTTTTGCAGGCGCGGCAAGATTGCGTGAACGCGGTGTACGACGGTGTTAAACAAAAGATACTGTCCGCGCCCGACGCCGAGTATTTGAAGCTTCTCGAAAAGCTTATTGTGAGCGTGTGCGAGGACGGCGACGAGATAGTCGCCGCCAAGTCCGACGCTAAGCGCGTGACCGCCGCGTGGGTCAAGAAGGTAGCGACAGCCGCCAAAAAGAAGCTCACTTTATCCAAGGAAGCGGGCGAGTTTTCGGGCGGGGTAATACTTCGCAACGCGCGATACGACCGCGATTTGAGCGTGGACGAAATCGTCGCCGAGCTCAAAGAAGCTACGATCGCCGAAACTGTGCAAAAGTTGGGTTTGTAATGTCAACGTCGACCAAAGTTTATGCGAATATGCTTGCGAGCGAGAGCGGCAAGCGTTTGGATGCGGAGCGGCTAAGGCGTGTAATAGACGCCAAGTCGCTTGCCGACGCGTTCAAAATGCTCAGCGATTACGGCTTTAACTACGTAGAGGGCTGTACGGTCGACGGGTTCGTCGTTGACCAAACCAATGCGCTCATTGCGTTCATTGCGGACGCGGCTGCGGGCGACAAGCTAAAAAATGCATTGCTTGCACGCTTTACGTACAACAACGCCAAGCTTGCGTATAAGTCTAGGTTTACCGAAACGCCTGCCGACGGGTACTACACGATACCCGATTTTGCCGCGGACAAAATCGCAAAGGGCGAGTACGACGACTTAGATAAGTTCATGCGCGAGTGCCTTGAAAAGCTCGACGAGGACGGCGAAAGCAAGCCGCAGAAAATCGATATAGCGCTTACCCGTGCCATGTACAAGTACGTTCTATCAAACGGCATACCGCTTGTTAAAAAGTATTTCAAAGCCGAGATCGACATGAAGAACATTTTGTCGGCGGCGCGAATGAAGCGGCTCGGCATGGACGCCGACGAGTTCGTGGACGGCGGAAGCGTTTCGCGCGAACGCCTTACCGAAGCGGTGGGGGCTGACGATTTTGCTGAATGCTTCGAGCATACGCCGTTTGAGGAATACGCAACGCGCATAGCGGCGGACGAGTTCAAAAACCTTTGGAAAGCCGAGCGTGACGCCGACGATTATTTGTACTATCTCACCGCCAAACAGGTGGAAAATTACACGTCGTACGAGCCGTTTATCAATTACTACACCGACGCGCTTATCGAGCTTAAAACGGTCAAAATGGCGCTTGTGTGCGTTAAGACGGGCGTCAAGGACGGGTTCTATAATCGGTTGTCCGATATTTATAATTCGTAATAAAGCTTACGAATAGATTACGGAGTATCATTTGGAAAAGACAGGTAAAATTGCGGTAATAGGCGACAGCGAGAGCGCAACGGCGTTTCTTGCGATCGGCGCGGCGGTGTACAAGGTCGATAACGAGTACGCGGCGGCGGATACGCTTCGCGAGATAAGTAAGAGCGGCGAGTATGCGGTTATACTCGTTACCGAGAACTACGCCGCCAAAATGGAAGCGCTTATGCAAAAACTTAAAAGCAAGACCTATCCCGTTGTGTTAAGTATTCCGGGCTCTATGGGCTCGAACGGGTTCGGGCTTGCAGGCGTCAAGAAGGACGTCGAAAAAGCCGTAGGAGTTGATATATTGTTTTAGCGTGCTCGACTTTGCTCGCACGCTTTGAGCGTTCTTTTAGAGAATTTGTGGAGAATAGTTATGGGTAAAATCATCAAAATAAGCGGACCGCTTATCGTAGCGGACGGTATGCAGGACGTCAAGATGTACGACGTGGTACACGTGTCAGACAAAGGACTTATCGGCGAGGTAATCGAATTGCGCGGCGATAAGGCGTCCATACAGGTATACGAGGAAACGAGTATGCTCGGCACGGGCGAGCCCGTGACCTCGACCGAACAGCCGCTGTCCGTCGAGCTCGGTCCGGGGCTTATCGGCGGTATTTACGACGGTATTCAGCGCCCGCTCGAAAAGCTTCAAGCATTGTCGGGCGACCGCATCGACCGCGGCGTTTCCGCGCACGCGCTCGACCACGAAAAGAAGTGGGAGTTCACGCCCGTCGTTAAGAAAGGCGATGCCGTTCAGGCAGGCGACGTTATCGGCACGGTGCAGGAGAACGAGGTTATCACGCACCGCATAATGGTGCCTTACGGCGTAAGCGGCAAGATCGACAGCATTAAGAGCGGCGCGTTCACCGTTGAGCAGACCGTTGCGGTCGTAAACGACGGCAAGAAAAAACACGACGTACGTATGCATCAGTACTGGCCGGTGCGGCGCGGCAGACCGTATATTGAAAAGCTTCCGCCAGTGGAACCGCTTATTACCGGTCAGCGCGTAGTCGATACGTTGTTTCCTATAGCGCGCGGCGGCGTGGCTGCCGTTCCTGGTCCGTTCGGCTCGGGCAAGACCGTTTTACAGCACGCGCTCGCTAAGTGGAGCGACGCGGATATAATCGTATACGTAGGCTGCGGCGAACGTGGCAACGAGATGACAGACGTTCTCAACGAGTTCCCCGAGCTTATCGATCCCAAAACGAATCAACCGCTCATGAAGCGCACCGTGCTTATAGCCAATACTTCTGATATGCCGGTTGCGGCGCGCGAGGCTAGTATTTATACGGGTATCACGATCGCCGAGTATTACCGCGATATGGGCTACTCGGTAGCTATCATGGCGGACAGTACTTCGCGCTGGGCGGAAGCGCTCCGCGAAATGAGCGGACGGCTTCAAGAAATGCCGGGCGAGGAAGGCTATCCCGCATACCTTTCGAGTAGGCTCGCGGAGTTCTACGAGCGCGCGGGCACGGTTAGGCTTTTGGGCTCTAAGGAGCGCACGGGCTCCGTTACCGCCATAGGCGCGGTGTCTCCTCCCGGCGGCGATATGTCAGAGCCCGTCAGCCAAGCGACTTTGCGTATAGTCAAGGTGTATTGGGGGCTATCGAGCGCGCTTGCATACAAGCGGCATTTCCCCGCGATCGACTGGCTCGTCAGCTACTCGCTGTACTCGGATAGGCTTGCCGAATGGTTCTCGCGTAACGTCGATCAGCAGTTCAACGCCTACCGTACCGAGATAAGCAAAATCTTGCAGGACGAGGCGCGACTTGACGAGATAGTAAGGCTCGTCGGTATGGACGCTCTTTCGCCGCGCGACAGGCTCACTATGGAAGCGGCAAAATCGGTGCGCGAGGACTACCTGCACCAAAACTCCTTCCACGAGGTCGACACCTATACCTCGCTCAAAAAGCAGTTTAAAATGTTAAAGCTTATAGTCGACTACTACCACCAGGGTCAGCGGGCGCTCGACCGCGGCGTGGGCGTGGACGATATTCTCGGCGTGCCCTGCCGCGAGCAGATAGGTAGAGCCAAGTACGTGGTAGAGACCGATATGGCTAAGCTCGATACGTTGCATGATGAGATGGTGCAGCAACTTGCCGAACTCAAACAAGAAAACGATTAATCGCGCTGTCAACGATTTATAAGAGGGTATAATAAATGCGTAAAGAATACCGTACGATTAGAGAGGTTGTAGGTCCGCTCATGCTCGTAGAGCAAGTAGAGGGCGTTAAGTACAACGAGCTTGTTAAAATCACGCAGAACGGCACGGACGAGGTTCGGCTCGGGCGCGTTCTGGAAGTAGACGGCGATAAAGCGCTCGTTCAGTTATTCGCGCCCAGTCGCGGCTTGAAGATAGCCGACGCAAAGGCGCAGTTCACGGGCAAGGCGATCGAGCTTAAAGCGTCGCACGATATGCTCGGGCGCGTGTTCGACGGCATGGGTAATCCCATTGACGGCGGCGCGGAGATCCTGCCCGAAAAGAGCCTTGATATTAACGGCAGCCCGCTCAATCCCGCAAGCCGTGATTATCCCAACGAGTTCATTCAAACGGGCGTGAGCGCGATAGACGGGCTTAATACGCTCGTGCGAGGACAAAAGTTGCCCGTGTTCTCGGCTTCGGGTCTGCCGCACGCCGACCTTGCCGCGCAGATAGCAAGGCAAGCCAAGGTCAAAAACACCGACGATAAGTTCGCCGTCGTGTTCGCGGCAATGGGTATCACCTACGAGGAAAGCGAGTTCTTTATTAACGATTTCAGGCGCACGGGCGCTATCGACCGCACGGTCATGTATCTTAACCTTGCGAACGACCCTGCCGTTGAGCGTATCAATACTCCGCGCATGGCAATGACTGCCGCCGAGTATTTGGCGTTCGATTGCGATATGCACGTGCTCGTTATTATGACCGATATAACAAACTACGCGGAAGCGCTTCGAGAGATCTCTGCGGCGCGCAGAGAGGTGCCGGGGCGGCGCGGCTATCCCGGATATTTGTACACCGACCTTGCGACCATCTACGAGCGCGCGGGGCGTATACGCGGCAAGAAGGGCTCTATAACGCTTATACCCATTCTTACCATGCCCGAGGACGACAAAACGCATCCCATTCCCGACCTTACTGGGTATATTACCGAGGGGCAGATAATTCTCTCGCGCGAGCTGTACAAAAAAGGCTTTAACCCGCCGATCGATGTTCTTCCCAGCCTGTCGCGACTTAAAGACAAGGGCATAGGCAAGGGCAAGACGCGCAAGGATCACGCCGATACCATGAACCAACTGTTCTCGGCGTACTCGCGCGGCAAGGACGCCAAAGAGCTTAGCGCGATACTCGGCGACGCAGCACTTACCGACGTAGATAAGCTGTACGCCAAGTTTGCCGAGGAGTTCGAAAAGAAGTATATCAATCAGGGCTTCGACGCTAATCGCAGTATCGAGGAAACGCTCGATATCGGCTGGGAGCTATTAAGGATATTGCCGCGTAGCGAGCTTAAACGCATACGCGACGAGCACCTCGACGAGTTCTACGACGCTAAGAAATAGGTAACTCATGGCAAGACTGAACGTTAATCCTACGCGCATGGAATTGCGTAGGCTCAAAGACAGGCTTAAAACCGCCGAGCGCGGGCATAAGCTGCTCAAAGACAAGTCGGACGAAATGGTTCGGCAGTTTTTGGTGCTTATTAAAGAAAACAAGCGACTTCGCGAGGAGATAGAAGGCGAGATAGCCGACGCGCTTAAAGCGTTCGCGTTCGCGGGCGGTGTGCCGCTCGACGTCGTTCAGGCTATTGCGTTGCCTACTCTTACCGCTAAGATCACGGTCGGGAGCAAGAACGTTATGGGCGTGGACGTGCCGTTCATGACGACCGAGCGCGTGGGCGAGGTGCAGCTGCCGTACGCGCTGTGCTCCGCGCCTGCCGAGCTCGACGACGCTGTGCTCAAACTGACCGCGCTGACCGATAAGATCCTGCATCTTGCCGAGGTCGAGAAAACGTGTAATATGCTCGCTGACGAGATAGAGAAGAACCGCAGGCGCGTGAACGCGCTCGAATACGTTATGATCCCGCAGCTTCAAGAAACTATCAAGTATATCCTAATGAAGCTCGACGAGAACGAGCGCGCCGCTATCGTGCGTTTGATGAAAGTTAAATAGCTTACTTTCTTTTTCGAAAGAAAGTAAGCAAGAAAACTTTAAGTTATTTACTGCATGGTAGCAATTACCGCGCATTTGTTTTTTGTAAGCAAAGAAAACTTTAAATTAAATATAAAAATCGTATTCGGCAAGCACTGTCGGTACGATTTTTTCATAATGATCGAAAATATATTGATTTTCTTTCGGTGATATGGTATACTTATTATGCCAAACAAGTTATATGCCCTAATAAGGAGTACGGGGTTTTTTATTAAATCGAATAGGTATATACTTTTCTCATATCGTCCATATATGAATTTGGTAAAAATGCAAATTCCTTTTATGTGGACGAAATTTCCGTACTGCATATTAACTTGTTTGGCGACAGTCGGAGTTTGCGTTTTTCGTGCGTTGACTTCGGTTGGCGCATTTTTTATGTAATTTTTTAGGAGGTACCTATGAAAAAATTATTTACAACACTTTTGGCTCTTATGGCGTGCGTTTTCGCATTGTTCGGCTTAGGCGCCTGCGGCGGAAGCGACGGTGGCAGTGGAGAAACCGACGGAACACAACCGGGCAATTCGCCCAACGGGACAGTCAATACGCCGACGGAAACGTACGTACCCACGGCAGCGGATATTGTTGCGGCACGTAAAAGCGCTGTCGACGAAAAGGTCCAAGGATACGATTTCGATTTAACGATCACAGGCGATTTCCAAGTGCTCGGTTTGGGTACCGCATTGAACGGCAAATACGACGGGAAGTATCGCTATGACGGCAATAATGACGAGGTAGCGTTTAAGCGCACGACGAGTGGCGCGCTTTTGGCGGATTCCACTTGCTACGTGTTCACTTCGGGAGATAATCGCATTAAGGCAACGATGGACGGAAAGGACAGCAAGGTCGTGAAAAAGCTTTCGATAGAAGCTGTCGAGGATCAAGATATAACTATGGTTAATTTGCCCGTAGTTAAAATCGTTGACTCGGCAAACGAAAGTAGTATAAGCGACATAACCACGCTTAAAAATTCCGCTTATGCGTATTCCTGCAAGCTCAAAGCTGGGAATAATAATATTGCATATACCGCACTTAATAAGGTTTTTGAAAAGCTCGGCACGGGCGTATCGTTTAAGGGAATAACGTTAGCCGAAGATACGAGCACGTTCGATTTTAATATAAAAGACGGCAAGCTCAATGATTTCAAGCTCGGTATGAAGCTCCAAATCGACGTTAAGGCAGTTAAAGTGGTTGTCAGTGTAGATTATACGCAACGAGGGAATTCGACCGAGATTTCTCTGCCCGATACTGCAAACATTGCATACAAGGCTGCGGATATTCAAGCGGAAGTGAGCAAGATTAATGCCGCAGTCGCAGACATAAAGGATGATCCCGTTTATTCGCTTGATTTAACTGCGGAAAATGAATTCGATCCCGGTTGGAACAAGCTTGCCATTGTAGACAGCTATACCGCAAGAATGTACAAGAAAACGGAAGACGGCGTAGACTGGTTTAATCATTCCTATTATTACAAAGCGCACAGTGAAACGGCGGGTAAGGAAACGTATAAGTACACGCTCGGCAACGTGAACGGCGAAGATGCGGATAATCAGGGTTCTTGGCTTATTTCCCGTAAATCAAAAAATACTCAAACAAGAGCCGACGGTGTTACCGCTGCCACGCAATTCGATTTTCTTACTTCCGTAGTTAAACAGACGGCGAGCGAGATCGACTGCATTAAAAAGCAAGTAACAGGCACGACCGTTACATATTCCGTATATCTCGGTAAAGCCGCGACTAAGACTGTGCAAGAAAAAATCGTCGCTATGATCAATACCAATAGCTACGAGGACGTAATAGAGGTCGAAAATTACTTCAATACCGAGAATGTTATCAAGGACGCAAGCTTAGTTGTCGTTGTGACCGACGGAAAGATTTCTTCGATAGTTTGCGATACCGAGCTTTGCTATAACCCCACGGGCGGGGAATATACCGAATATAATATCACGCTTAATAATAAAATCGATTTGCAAGTAAACAAAAACTTGGATAAAGCGAATAAATACGAAATCCCCGATAAAGTAAAGGGTAACGCGATCGGTTGGGGTAATAATCTTAACGACAGCGAGTATTACATTTTATAACGTACTTTCTTTTTCGAAAGAAAGTAGGCAAAGAAAACTTACTTCTTTTTCGAAAGAAGTAAGCAAGAAAACTTTAAGTTAAATAATTTTTAGTAAACGTATTGACATTTCGATTATAACGGTATCTAATAACAATAGAGTCGTGACTGGCAAGAACCCCGGGCAATTGGAGCCCGGCACTTACTGCAGGTCACGGCTCTTTTTTATTTCTAATTTTTAATCGTATCGCATATTTATAAACCATGAATATGAATATGCGAAAAATACCGTTTATTTTTGCGGCAATAATGACCGTCGTTACAGTGCTATTTCTTTGCTCGTGCGGCGTGAGCGGAATGAAGAACGTAAGCGAGCGGCGCAGCGGGTATTTTACCGCGACGGCGGACGGCTGTACCGTTACCGCGGTATCGGGCGTGCGCGAGGACCCGTACGCGCTCGACGGCGCGACTAACGAGCTAGTTCCGTACACGCTTATAACGCTCGTCCCGTCGAGCTTCGACGTGGACGCGGTCTATACTTACGTTGCCGTAGTGGACGGCTCTACGTTCGGCGGAACGCTCGTCGTTCATCCGTTCGCCGCGAGCTTTTCCGCGGAGTTCGAGCACGAGGCGATAGGCGAGTTTACCGTGTCTATCGAGCGCAACGGGACTAAGACCGACTACGCACTGTCGTCGCTCGTTACCGCCGATATGATAGACTATTCGAGCGCAATAAGCGCCGCCGAGAACGAGTTCCGCGACCTAAGCGGACAATACGAGATCCGCGCGCGCATTATCAAAAACCCGATAGACGGTTCGGGCGTGTGCTGGCACGTAGCGTTCATAACCGCCGAAGGGCAGTGCGGCGTTCTTCTCGATCCCGTCACGGCGCGGGTCATTGCCAAAAAAGCAAATTAAATAATATCGGTGCGCCCCAGTAGGTAATCCGTCGATACGCCGAAAAAGTCCGCGAGCAAAACTATATAGGTTGCCTTCGGCTCGTTTACGCCCCTTTCCCAATAATCGATAGCTTTTTGGCTTACCCTTATTTGTTGAGCGAGCGCTTGCTGCGACAGACCGCGATCTGCCCTCAACTCTTTTAACCGAGTTCCAAACATACTATTATTTTAGAAAAAAACTTCTTAAAATACTTGACAAAGAAGATTTCTTCTTGTAGAATAATGGATAGAACGCGCTTGTCAGCTTACGACGCTTTTTGTAAGGTAAGCGAGTTCACACATATTTTTCCCACATACAGAAAAAAGTCGCAATCGTTTGCGGCTTTTTTCATAATCTAAAACAAAACGAGAGGTCAAATTAATGACCGCTCGTTTTTGTATTTTAACTTAAAGTTTTCTTGCCTACTTCTTTCGAAAAAGAAGTAGGTTTTCTTTGCTACTTTCTTGTTCACAAGAAAGTAGGGAAGTAACTAGTCTTTCTTAGCGCGTTGCTTGTAGCCTTCGAGGCGGGCTTTCGCTTCCTGCTCGGCGCGTTCGAACAACTGCTGCGCGATCTCGGGCTTAGCCTTAGCGAGCGACTTATAGCGCGTCTCGCCGCCGATAAACTCTTGATAGCTGCCCGTGGGATCCTTGCTGTCGAGAATGAACGGGTTTTCGCCTTTTTCGGCAAGATCGGGATTGAAGCGGTAGAGCTGCCAGTAGCCTGCCTTGACCGCCTTGTCTTCTTCCGCCATGCCCTTGGACATATCAATACCGTGGTTGATACAGGTAGCGTACGCAATGATGAGCGACGGGCCGTGATAGGCTTCGGCTTCGGCAATCGCCTTGATGACCTGGTTCTTGTCCGCGCCCATAGCGACCTGCGCCACGTACACGTAGCCGTAGGTCATAGCCATAGCGCCGAGGTCTTTCTTCTTGGTGCGCTTGCCGCCCGCGGCGAACTTAGCGACCGAACCGGTGGGGGTGGACTTACTCGACTGACCGCCGGTGTTGGAGTACACCTCGGTGTCTACAACGAGCACGTTGACGTCCTCGCCCGAAGCAAGCACGTGGTCGAGACCGCCGTAGCCGATATCGTACGCCCAGCCGTCGCCGCCGAAGATCCAGATCGACTTTTTGACAAGGCAATCTTTGTCGGCGAGAATGTCTTTAACGAGCGCGGCTTTCTCGGCGTCGAGCTTCTTCGCGCCTTCGAGCACTTTTACAAGCTCGGCGGCGGCAGCCTTGCTGCCTGCGGCGTCGTCCATGTTGTTGATCCAGTTATTGCACGCGGCGGCGCACTTCTCGCAGCCGGTAGCGGCGAGCGCGGCGACCTTGTCTTTAAGCGCTTCGCGGCGCGCCTTGTACGCAAGGTGCATACCGTAGCCGTACTCGGCGTTGTCCTCGAACAACGAGTTAGCCCACGCGGGACCGTGACCCTCGGCGTTCTTGGTGTAAGGGCAGGTGGGAGCGGAACCGCCGTAGATCGACGAGCAGCCCGTAGCGTTCGCTACGACCATGCGGTCGCCGAAAAGCTGGGTGATAAGCTTGACGTACGGCGTTTCGCCGCAGCCCGCGCACGCGCCCGAGAATTCGAACAACGGCTGTTTGAACTGGCTGCCTTTGACCGTATCGACCTTGACCTTGTCGGCAACGTCGACGAACGGAATCGTTTCGGAATGCGCGTAGTTCTTGCTCTCGGCGTCGATAACGTCGTCGAGCGGTTTCATAACGAGCGCCTTTTCTTTGGCGGGGCAAACGTTAGCACACGATCCGCAGCCCGTGCAGTCGAGCGGCGAAAGCTGAATGCGATAGTTGTATGCGGTGTCTTTAAGCTGAGCGACCGCGGGCTTGGTGATATAGGTCTTGGGCGCTTTCGCGTCTTGTGCTTTGGTGGATAGAACGGGGCGCAAGCACGCGTGCGGGCAAACGAGCGAGCACTGGTTGCACTGTATGCAGTTGTCGGCGATCCAGACGGGAACGGTGGGGGCAATGCCGCGCTTCTCGTACTTGGTCGTGCCGGTAGGAACGGTGCCGTCGGCCGCGAACGCCGATACGGGCAGTTTGTCGCCTTCCTGACGAAGAATGGGATTGACGACGTTCTTGAAGTAGTCGTCGCCGCCGACCTCAGCAGCTTTCGCGCCGGTCTTGGCGTTAGCCCACTCGGCGGGAACCTTGACTTCTACAAGCCCCGCGATAGCGTTGTCTACGCACGCGTAGTTCATGTTGACGACGTCGTCGCCCTTCTTGCCGTACGCTTTTTTGATCATCTGCTTCATGTAGCCTGCGGCTTCCTCGTAGGGGATAATGTCGGCAAGCTTGAAGAACGCAGCTTGGCAAACGGTGTTGACGCCCTTGCGTGCGCCGATCTCGTTGACTATTTTAAGCGCGTCGATCGTGTAAAGCTTGATATGCTTTTTGGCGATGGTCTGCTTCATTTCGGCGGGAAGCTCGCAGTCGAGCTGTTCGGGCGTCCAGTGGCAGTTAAGAAGGAACACGCCGCCTTCCTTAATGTCGTCGACCATGTTATAGTGTGTGACGTACGACGGGTTGTGGCAAGCCACGAAGTCCGCCTGGTCGATGAGGTAGGTCGACTTTATCGGCACGTCGCCGAAGCGAAGGTGCGAGATCGTAAGACCGCCGGACTTCTTGCTGTCGTAGAAGAAATAGCCCTGCGCGTACTTGTTCGTGTGGTCGCCTATAATCTTGATCGAGTTCTTGTTCGCGCCGACCGTGCCGTCGCTGCCGAGCCCGTAGAACTTGCAACGGATAGTGCCGGCGGGCGAGGCGTTGATGAACTCGGAGTAATCGAGCGACGAATTGGTTACGTCGTCGTTGATACCGATAGTGAAGTGATTCTTCGGTTTAGCGGCTTCGAGGTTCTTGTACACGGCGTTGACCATGGACGGGTTAAACTCTTTCGAGCCGAGACCGTATCTGCCGCCGATGACCTTGATATCGGCTTTGCCCGCTTCGAGAAGGGCGGTGCAAACATCGAGGTAGAGCGGTTCGCCCAAAGAGCCGGGCTCCTTGGTGCGGTCGAGCACGGCAATGCGCTTGACGGAAGCGGGAAGAGCTTTTACGAAATGCGCTACCGAGAACGGACGGTACAAACGTACTTTCAAGAGACCGACTTTCTTGCCCTGCTTGGCGAGGTAGTCGACGGTTTCTTCAACGGCTTCGCAGCCCGAACCCATCATAACGATAACGTCCTCGGCTTTCTTGTCGCCGTAGTACTGGAACAGCTTGTACTCTCTGCCCGTAACGGTCTTGACCTCGTCCATCATCGCCTGAACGATATCGGGCGTGGCGTCGTAGTACTTGTTGGCGGCTTCGCGGTTTTGGAAGTAGATATCCGCGTTCTGCGCCGTGCCTTTCTGGGTAGGGTGCTCGGGGTTAAGCGCGCGCGACTTGAACTCGCGAATTTCTTCCATGCAGCCCGTCTTTTCGGCGAGCTTTTTCATCTCGTCGTACTCGATGCCGTCGATCTTGTCGATCTCGTGGCTTGTCCGGAACCCGTCGAAGAAATGCAGGAAAGGTACTTTGGCTTTAAGCGTGGACAGATGCGCTACGAGCGCAAGGTCCATAGCTTCCTGTACGGAGTTGGAAGCGAGCATTGCAAAGCCGGTCTGGCGGCAAGCCATAACGTCCGAATGATCGCCGAAAATGTTAAGCGCGTGAGCGGCAAGCGCGCGTGCGCTGACGTGGAAAACGGTCGGCAAAAGCTCGCCCGAGATCTTGTACATATTGGGGATCATGAGGAGTAGACCCTGCGACGCAGTGTACGTAGTGGTGAGCGCGCCCGCGCAGAGCGAGCCGTGAACCGCGCCCGCAGCGCCGCCTTCCGACTGCATTTCCGCAATACGGAGCTCTTGCCCGAACATATTCTTGCGTCCTGCGGTCGCCCACTCGTCGGCGTACTCCGCCATGGGCGAAGACGGCGTGATGGGGTAGATTGCCGCGACCTCGGAGAAGGCATACGCAACGTGGGACGCTGCGGTATTGCCGTCGATAGTCATTTTTACCATAAATACCTCCAAAGTAAATTATTACGAGTTGATTTCGGTCGAAAAGCACGCGAAAAAAACGCCGCTTTAACGAACCGAATATATTATAAAACATAATATAAATAAAGTCAAGACTCTATCTTTAATAAATATAATTTCAGCGATAAAAAAATATATGAATACCCATGATTGAATAACATGACAGAAAAATAATTGACTATTGCGTTTTTCGGTGGTAGAATATAATCGATACGGAGATGTTGCACTATGTCGAAAGATGAAAGCGATAATGACGATAATATCCTGCGCGCGATAAGCGCGTCGATCCGCGACTGTTCGGAAACGGAGCGTGCGGAAATATATTCGCATATAAAAAAACAAGAGAAAAGCTTCGAAGTGATAAACGGCATAGATACAACGGGCGTCGAACCGCTCTATGAGGTAGACGGCGGCGACGGGCTTCGTGTGGAGAAAATAAAATGAATATTTTAGACTTATCCCTGCGCGAATACGTAAACGCGGTACGCGCCGAAGAATTTCCCGTGCGGGAAGCGATAGCGGCGTATCTCGACCGCATAGAGCAAACCAAAGAACTGAATAATTTTATAACCGTTTGTTCGGGCATTGCCGATATGCTCGCCAAGGACAGGGACGGGCTTATAAAACACGAGAAGTGGTTAGCGCCGAAGGTGCCGCTTCTCGGCGTGCCGATTGCGGTTAAGGACAATATCGAGATAGCGCATGAACGCTGTACCTGCGCGTCGCGCGCGCTCGAAAACTACGAATCGAATAACTTCGCAAGGGTTATAGAACGTTTATTATACTCGGGCGCGGTGATAGTGGGCAAGACGAATATGGACGAGCTCGCTATGGGCAGTTCGACCGAAAACTCGGCGTTCGGCGCGGCGCGGAACTTTCACGATAGTACGCGTTCGGCGGGCGGGAGCAGCGGTGGCTCGGCTAACTGCGTGGCGGCTAAACAGGCGTTGGCGGCGTTAGGCAGCGACACGGGCGGCTCGGTGCGCCAGCCTGCGGCGTTTTGCGGCGTGGTCGGGTTAAAGCCCACCTATTCGAGCATTTCACGCGACGGGCTTTTGGCGCTCGTGCCGTCGCTCGACCAGATAGGCATTTTCGCGCGTGATTGCGACGACGCGTACATACTGTTTTACGCGCTATGCGAGCGCTACGAGATGAACGCGGAGATCGCCGAGGGCGAATTAAACTGCGATATGCGCGGCAGAAAGATAGGCGTTATCAAGCAGTCGCTCGGTGTTGCGGGGCTCGATATAAAGGTCAAAGAACAGTTCGAAAAATCGGTAGCGCATATCGAGAAGCTCGGCGGGGAAATAGTCGAGCTCAATATACCGTCGTTTGACGCCGCGCTCGACGTGTACCATATTATTTCCTCTGCGGAAGCGGTGAACTCGATACGGCATAAAACAGGCGTGCCCGATATTGATTTGACGCTCGTCGGCGGCGAGGTAAGGCGGCGGCTCGTTACGGGCGCGTACGTGCTAGGCGGCGATAACTACAAACGACTTTACATAAAAGCGGCAAAAGTCCGCGCCGTCATTAAACGCGAATACACCGTCGCGCTAGAAAACGTCGGCGCGATTATAACTCCCACTTCGCCGACGGTCGCGACTAAGCTCGGCGCGGCGCGCGATCCGCACGCCGAACACGCCTGCGACAAGTTCGCGGCGGCTGCGAGCCTTGCGGGGCTTCCCGCAGTGAGCGTGCCTTTTGGCACGGCTTACGGTCTGCCCGTAGGCGTTCAGGTGATAGGCAGGGCGAACGACGAGCGCGGAATTTTGGAAGTGGGTAAAGCTTTAATGAACGGCTGATAAAACCGAGTAGCTAATATAGAAATTTCGCTTGACTTCGGGGGGGGGTATGGTATACTCTCCTTATAAAATATAATAGGAGTAAACTATGAAAATCAAAAAGCCCATTGTCGCGCTTTTATGCGCAACGCTTGCTATCACCGCGTGCGGTGCGCTCGTCGCTTGCGGTAATGACCAATACGGTCTCGGCACTACCACGATAAACTTAGCCGATTACGTCGACGACACGCCAACCGAGATAGGCTATGCGACGAAAACCGCCCTTGAAAGAATAAACCCGAACAATACCGCCGCGATCGGCAGTTACTATTCGAGCTATTACAGAATTTTCAAGACTTTTTCTTCGCCCGCTACGTACAGCGTGTACTTTGTAGAGACAGGCGAAAGAATGACCGACTTAACCGAGCAGCCGACCGTTGTCAGCGGCACGATCACCACTTTAAGACTGTCGCGCACGAACTCGTCGACGGGTATGGTGGAGTACGCATACTGCGCGCCCGACGGCACGATGATTTTCGACTATAACAGATACGTAAATAGCTATTACGATAACCCCGTGACTTTCACGTCCGTCAGTATGTACGAGGGCGATAATAAGACGGCTACGCGAATGATCAAGGCTACGGCAATCGTCAAGGCGGGCGAAACCAACGAAACGATAACCAAGTATTTCAAGATCGATACCAAGTCTCACTCTTACACTTCGTATACCGAAGTAAGCGAAAGCAATCTCAAAGAAGTTCCGTCGTACGCAGAAACCGATTACACGGTGGGCGGCAACCCCGATTTGCAATACGTAACCTATACGGGCAGCGACTTAGAGGTCAACGGCGGTATTCTCGATTACAGGTATAAAGATTTCGGCGATACGCGCTATTTCTATAAGAACGGCGATAAGACCGGCTCTGTCGACATGAAGGACGGCGAGGAACTCGGCTTCGTCGGCAATAATTTCTATTACTACACGATCACGACCGCCGCGCCCGAAAGTAGCTCGTACAACTTAGCGGTGCAGGTGGACGGCACGCTCGTGAAAGGGAACTACAAGCTGTTTAGATACGACGTCGTAAAAAATTCTACCAAAGAGCTCGACACCGACCTCATGATATTGCGTGTAGATCCCATGTATAACTACTCGGCAAAAGCTTACGACGCGGCGCGCGTTTACGCCGTGGAAAAGACTGACGGCGTGTTCTATTACGCCGATATAGACGTCGACGTGCCGGTGGGCGAGAGCGACAGCTCGGTGTATATTGCCGACAGCAGCTTGCGCATCGCGTGCCAAGTGCCCGACGAGGTCAGGAACTATACGAGCCTATACAAGCTTACCGACGACAGGTTCGCGCTGCTCGGCTATAACAGCTACAATAGCGGCTACGTTTTCGACGGCGGCTATAACTACGTTTGCGATATATCTGGTTCGCTGTACGTAAACGAGCAGCTTATTTCGTTCACCCACGGCGGTAAAGTAGGTCTTAAAGACTATAACGGCAAAATCGTCATCGAGCCTAAATATAAGTCGATAGGCACGTTCTACGGCGGAATAGCGATCGCAACCAAGGAGAACGACGACGGCGAAACGATCTCCGTTCTTCTCAATAAAAACGGCAGCGAAACGGCATTGCCGCAGAACGATGCGGAAGAAGGTGTATACGTAGAAACCTATTCCAATGGCATATACGTCGTTTCGACAAGAACCGACAGCAAGTATACCGTAACGGTTTATAACTACGAGCAAAAGGCGATTAAGACCTTTGAAAACGTAAACACTATCGGCAATGTTTACGTAAACGGCTCGTTCGTTTCGTACTCCGACGGCGAATACGACGAAGTGTACAAGATAAAATAATCACGCTTTATTCGATAAGGACCTCGCTCGAAGGAGCGGGGTTTTTCTTTGCATAAAAGATAGTTTCGTTCCGCAAAATATCGGTATGGAAAGCGTTGATCGCATATTAAATAGCTTCGCTACGCCGACGAACGTAGTCACGCATGATCTTACTTGCGGTGGGGCGCAGGGCGCATTGCTCGTTCATCCCGATCTGTCCGATTCGGCGACCGTGCGCGCAATCGTGTACGCGCTCAATAATCTCGATTGCAAGAGCGCGTCATTGGGCGATATAAAAAGCAGGGTGCTTTTGGAATACGATATAAACGTAGTGAGCGACACCGAGGAAGTCACGCACTGTCTTTTGTGCGGCGACGTTATTCTTTGCTTGGACGGCGAAACTAACTACGCGGTCATCAACGCGCGGTCGTACACCACGCGTGGCATTACTGAGCCGCCCGCTGAGACCGTCATGCGCGGACCGCGCGAAGGCTTTATCGAGGATATAAAAACAAATCTTTCGCTGTTACAGCGCAGGCTTAAAACGCCCGATCTTGCCATAGACAGGTTGGAGATAGGCAAACGGTCGCAGACCTCGGTCGCGGTATGCTATCTTAAATCGGTCGCGTCGGCTAAGATCGTTAAGCAGATAAAAAAGCGTCTGGAAGCTATCAATATCGACGGCGTGATAGACAGTCATTATCTCGTGCCGTACCTCGAAGAAAAACCGCTGTCGCTCTTTACTCAGGTCGGCGTGAGCGAAAAGCCGGATATCGTCGCGGCGAAAATGTTAGAGGGCAGGGTGGCGATTTTCGTAGACGGCACGCCCATGGTGCTGACGCTTCCGTTCGTTATGATAGAGGAGTTTCAGTCGGGCGACGATTATTACCAGCGCTCGACCTACGGCACGTTTATTCGCGTGCTCAGGTATTTGGGACTGCTGCTAGCAACGTTATTGCCCGCGCTGTATGTTGCGCTGCAAAACTATCACTATACGCTCATACCCGTGCGGTTCATGATAACGCTCATGACGGCGATAAAGGGCTTGCCGCTGTCGCCGCTTGCCGAAACGCTGTTCGTTCTTTTGTTGTTCGAGATCATACGCGAGGCGAGCGTTCGTATGCCGCGCGCCGTCGGTATGGCTATGAGTATAGTCGGCGCGCTCGTCCTCGGCGAGACGGCTGTAAACGCGGGCATAATAAGCTCGCCCGCGGTCATGATAACCGCGCTTAGCTCGATCGCGCTCTTTACCGTTCCCAACCTTATAGGTCCTATGAGCGTGCTTAGACTGCTTTATACGCTTATAGGCGGGCTGTGCGGACTGTTCGGGTTGATACTTGCCGTGCTGTTTACGCTGCACTACGTTTGCTCGTTGAACGGCTACGACGCGCCGTACCTCGCGCCGTTCGCGCCGCTTATTCCTTGTGATTTTAAGGACGCTATCGAGCGCACCGATCTTCCCAACATGAAAAAGCGTCCCGTCAGTATTCCCAATATGAACGGGACGAGACAGGGGAATTAGGAATTAAAGAGGTTTAATTTATAAGAGCCCTCATCCGTCGCTACGCGACACCTTCCCCAATTAGGGAAGGCTGAATGTGATACAGCTTGATTACTTTATGCCTTCCCCAAATGGGGAAAGTGGCAGCCGCTCCGTCGGCTGACGGATGAGGGCATTATTAATTTACAATTCCTAATTAATACATATGGATACGCAAAAGGACAAAAGCACAATCGAAACAAAACAAGCCACGGGCAAGCAATTAGTAGCGATAATATTCATGCTCGCCATGGCGACGAAAATGTTCATGCTGCCCATCATGCTCATTCAAACGACGGGGCGCGACGGGTATATAATAGTGGCTATCGGTGCGGCGATAGACCTTATCGCGCTCGGCGTGATACTCGTTGCTATGCACCTTGCGGGCGATACCGATTTCTTTACGCTTATATCGCGGTTGTTCGGCAAGGTGGGCGCGAAAATCATCGTTGCGATAATAGGGCTGTTCATGCTGTTCAAGCTGAATGTCGCAGTCGCCGAAATTCTGACCTTTTACGGCACTAACGTGTTTTCGGACTTCGACACCTCGCTTATGATAATAGTGCTGCTTGCGTTCTTTTGCGCGGTCGCCGTGCATACGCTGCGCGCGCTGTGCCGCCTTAACGAACTGCTCGTGCCTATCGTGACCGTGTGTCTTACCGTGCTTATCGTCATTGTTATAATGACGGGATTCGATTTGGGCAACGTGCTTCCCGCAGTGCGCAACGCCGATAAATTCAAGACGGGGCTTACCAACCACGCCGCGTGGTTGGGCGATTTTACGCCGCTGTTGCTGTTCGTGGGCAGATCCAAGATGAAGAGGTTTACGCCGCTGTTCGGCGCGGGCGCGGGAGTGCTCGGCTCGGCGGTCGCCGTGTTTTTTGCGCTCGTACTGAGCGCGGCGTTCGGCAACGTGCCTACGCTCATAGACAGCACGACCAACCTTTCGAGCATTTTGCAGTACACCATGGGCAACGTTTACGGGCGTATCGACATGATTTCGTCCATACTGTGGAGCATTGCGGTATTCGTGGAAGCGGCGCTGTTTTTCTATTGCACGGCGCGGTGCGTCGCGTTCGTGATCGGCAAAAACGCGCATATATTCATTGCGCTCGGGTTGTGCGTTGTGGTGTACGCCGTTCAGGTTTTCGCACTCGTCGACCCCGCAATTTTCGCGCTTGTGGTCGCTTCGCCCGCGTCGTCTATAGTGTCGCTCGTGTTCACCGTGGTGTTGCCAGCGCTCCTGCTCGTTGCGGCGATAGTCGATAAAACAAAGGGTAGCGCAAAACAAAAGATCAAGCCGAGGGAAGCTGTATGAAAGGACAAAAGAAGCTACTGATTTATAAAATTCTTCTGTTCGCGTTTGCGTTCTTTATAGCGTTCATGCCGTCGACGGCGACGCGGAGCAAAGAGGTGAACAGCCGCGTGATCGTGGAGATGCTCGGTATCGACGGCGGCGACGACGGTGTGTCGGTCACCGCGCAGTACATTATGCCAACCGAGCAAAAGGACGGCGCGAGCAAGGACACCGTAACGGTGACGGGCGACAGCCTTACGCTTGCGGTGGAAGCGTTGAGTACCGCGCTCGGGCGCAGAGCGGAGCTCGGGCATTGCTCTATGGTAGTGGTTGGCGAGAAAGCTACGCCCGAAATGCTGTCCGCGCTCATGACGGCGACCGACGTCACCGCCGACGTGTATATGACCGCGGCGGAAAAGGAAGCCAAGGACTTTGTGTCCGACGTTACCGAGTTCATGAAGAAAACGGGTGCGACCGACGCCGATTTTATTGCGTACGGCGTTAAGAAAGCGCACGTTGCGACGAACACGCTATTAAGCTTTTTATCGGACCTTAACGGCGCGTCGCATACCGCGTTCTTGCCCGTCGTCGAAATGTTAGAGGAAGGCGAGGGTGAAAGCGGTTCGGGCGGCGGAAGTCAGGGCGGCGGAAGCGGCGGACAGCAAGAGAGCAGCGGCGGCGAAGGCGAGAAAGGCGGCGGAAGCGAAGGCGGCGGTGAGAGCAAGCAAACAGGCATGAAGGTAGAAAAGCTCGCCGTGTATTCGAATAACGAACGCGTGGCTGTTTTGGACAAGGAAGCGGCGCGCGGCGTGGCGTGGGTGAGCGCGCCCATAGAAAAAGGCTTGCTCGTTGCCGACGTGGAGTACGGCGGAAAAACAGTCGAGGACGTTTCGGCGCGACTGCTGAAAAAGCACGTATGCGTTAAGATCGACAAAGAGCATAACATCGCGACCGTCGAGGTCAAAGCGGTAATCGAGCCGAACGGCGATAAGTTCAATACGCTGACGGCGATGGGCGGCGATATTGAGCAGGCGATCACTTCTGCGTTCGCGGAAAGCATAAAGACCGAGCTGAATAAGGCGTACGTCGACTCGCGCGCCGTCGGCTGTGACCCGCTGTTTATCGGCAGGGAGTTCTACCGCAAAGCGCCCGATTATTACGAAACGGAATATAATTTTTACGGCGTTAGCGTAGAGTTCAATATAGACGTTACGATAAAGTAGTAGGCAAAAATAATACTATTCGTTAAATTTCGTTTTGCGCTTGATTTACGAGTATGGCTATGCTATAATTAAAATATGTTTGACTTCAATAAGCGGAAAACGATAATAGCGATAATCGGGCTTGCCTTATCGATAGCGGTAATAGCAATATGCGCCGGATATAACGAAGAGGGAACGCTCAACGAGATTTCGGCGATCGGAGTAGTTTCGCGAGCGTTCCTGTCGTTTGGTATTGTGTTGTGCGCCTCATCGCTGTTTTTGATTTTCTTTGATAAACGATTGTCGTTGATGTTTTTCTGTTTGTTTTTCGTGTACGCCGTTTTGATTTTCTTCGTTAATTTAGCGGAAGCAGACATTGCGATCGTCGTTTTGGCTTTTATAGTTTTTGGGATAGGTTCTGTGTTTTGCATAGCAAGCTATAAACAACGAAAAGAGTATCTTTTCGGCATAAAAAATGAAAGTAAGCGGCAGAAGCTGGTTGAGCAGTTTCAAAAAGCTTTTGAAGAAGACGCGGAGATCAAGCAAAAAATAGCGTACGGTGAAAAATCAATTTTTCTCGACGGACGCAACGGTAAGATATATCAGGTCATTAAAACCGAAAAAGGCTACTACTTCCACGTAGTCGGAAGCGAATTGTTAAAGCTGACTTTTGATAAATTTATATATGATTTCGATCATTATTACTCTTATGCGAATAAGAATGACTTTACGGTTCCATACGATGATATTGACAGCGTAAAAGCGAAAATAAATGCCAATAGTTATATCGGGTATTTACCTGTTTTCGGTACGATTACAATCGGGCTCAAAAGCGGAAAGAAGAAAAAATACAATCTACATAATTTTATGGAACGCGAGTTGCTCGAAGGCTTTTTCGACGGCATAGAAATAAAAGAAAAAAAAGCGCGCGCCGACGAGGACGACGACCCGTCCGCTATCCCTGAAAACGGGCTTACGGTACTGCATAGATTAAGTATATTCTCGCTCGTTTTCGGTATATTTGTTTCGGCGTTTTTAAGCGTCTATTTCTTTTTTAATACGACGGCGACCGACCCGTATTTTACCGTTATTTGCGTGCTTGTAACGATAGAGCCTATTGTCGTGCAGTTGATATTTCCAAACTATGTTACGTTAAACGATTTTGGAAAAGGTGCGCCGATACAGCGAGGTAAAATTTCTTATTTGTTGCCCGCATTTTTATATCCCATGATATTTGCGTCAAAATGCTTGATTGTTGGTAGTAATCTGTTAGACTGTGACTATTTAAGCTTGTTTTTGTACTCGCTTATTCCGTTTGTCATGCTTCTCGGTATTTATTTTATATTCGGCAAGGAGTACAGAAAAAACAAGTGGATAATAGCGTACGTAGCAATAGCCATTGCGGTTTTCAGCGCTTGCGCGGTTTATAAAATCAATTTGGCTTTTGACTTCGGAGAGCCGCAAAAGGTTTCCTGTGCCGTTACGGATAAGCGTGTTTCGGGAAGCGGCGATAAAACCGATTACTATTTGACGATCGAGTATGACGGCAAAAGCAAGGACGTGAGCGTGGCGAAAAAAACGTATCAACTGTACGAAGCGGGGGATAGCGTAGTAGTGATGGAATATGACGGCGCGCTTGGCATAGAGTACGCATACCTTCCCGAAAACTACGAATGATTTTATCGAATACTTTTGCAAAAAGCTTGACAAGATAGATAAAAAGTATTATAATAACTAAGCTGAATTAAGCAAATCTGAGTTCGAGGAACGAAGGAGGTGTGAATATGGCAGTTATCCGCGTCGGAGAAAACGAATCGCTCGACAGCGCGCTCAAACGTTTTAAACGTAAGTGCCAAAAGGATAATATCCTTGGCGATATGCGCAAAAAGGAATACTACGAAAAGCCCTCCGTTAAGCGTAAGAAAAAGGAAGAAGCCGCTCGTAAGCGCTTCCGTTAATGCGGAACTTCCGATTAAGTTCGTGCGGCAATCTTGCTATCGATTTCCGCGCTGCGTGTAGATATATGTCGGGCACGTAGCGCCGCTACGAACCCACCATATATCTTTCGTATCGCGAAAATCGCTAACGCAATCTTGCTCGCGTCACTTAATCAGCAGTTCTAACCCATGTAAAATGAATTTTACTACGGTTTGGTCCGTAGCCTAAAATTATTTTCGCGGTGTCATCTGAAATCATGACGCCGCTTTTCTTTTGCAAAAATTATTGCGGGCGATTATTACACCACAATATATATTGCTCGGTTTTATCGAAAAACAACAGTATATTGTGACTACAAAATACCACAAAAAGCTACAAAAATTCCCATATAAAATCTCTTGACTTTTGACGATTTTTGATATTTAATGGGGATACATCTCTTTTGTTTATTTCGCCCGAGGTTGTGTCGGGGCATTGGAGGTTATATGAAAAGACACGACTTTATTGTAAAAACTATGGTTCAAACAGGGTTTCGCACCTCTCTTAAAGGTTTCGAGCAGTTCCGCAGGTGCGTAGAGCTTTATTCGGATGATCCGTCGGCGACTATCGAAAGCTTATATGAGCGTATTGCCGACGACTTTAATTGTACCAAAAGCTCGGTAGAGAAAAACTTGCGTCGGCTCTGTGAAAGCTCTGACGCAAGTTCTGCTATCGGTAGGTTATTCGGTATCGATTTCGTCGATACGGGCAATAAGGAAATAGTGTCTATGTTTTCTAACTACGTATCGCTCCAAAGCGACAGTTACAGCAAGTAGACGTTACAGCTTGTTCACTGCGCTTTTGAGCGTTTTGATCTGTCTGTCGAGTTCTTCGGCTGCGCAGCCGCCTAATGCTTTTCTCCGCGCGATCGCGCTCTTGGGCTGAACGGCGGCGAGTATGCCCTCGTCGAACAGCTCGCTGAACGAACGGTATTCGTCGAGCGTAAGCGATTGGAGCGTTTTGCCGCTGTTTACGCAGTACAGTACGAGCTTGCCCGTGACTTCGTGCGCCGAGCGGAAGGGGAGTCCTTTGCTCGCGAGATAGTCGGCGCATTCGGTAGCGCACGAGTGTCCGCCAGCCGCCGCGCTTTCGAGCCGTTCGCGGTTGAACGTGACCTTATCGACGAACGCGGTAAATACCTTTAAGGAGATTTCGAGGGTGTCGTCGGCGTCGAACACCGGCTCTTTGTCCTCTTGCATATCCTTGTTGTAGGCGAGCGGTAAGCCCTTCATTACGGTGAGCATGGCGACTAGATCGCCGACCACGCGCCCGCTCTTGCCGCGAAGAAGCTCGTTTACGTCGGGGTTCTTCTTTTGCGGCATGATGGACGAGCCTGTGCTGTACTCGTCGGGAAGAGAAAGGTAGCCGAACTCCTCGCCCGACCAGTACACGAACTCCTCGTTTATGCGCGAGAGGTGAAGCATCGCTTGTGCCGCGCACGACAGATATTCTATAACGAAATCTCGGTCGCTCACGCCGTCGAGCGAGTTTTGAGTAATGCCGTCGAACCCGAGTAGCTCAGCCGTGTATTCGCGGTCGATAGGGAAGGTCGTCGACGCGCACGCGCCGCTGCCGAGCGGGCAGAGGTTCACGCGCTTGCGGCAGTCCTTGAACCGCTCTATATCGCGCAGGAACATATTGGCGTAGGCGAGCAGGTAATGTCCGAGCGTTGTCGGTTGGGCCTTTTGCATATGCGTGTACGCGGGCATGGCGGTCGTTTTCTCGGCTTCCGCTTTATTGATAAGCGAAAGAACGAGCGACTTTAAAAGCCCCGTCGTGCGGTCTATCGCGTCGCGTACGTACAGCCTCAGATCGGTCGCGACCTGGTCGTTGCGACTGCGCGCAGTGTGTAGCTTTTTGCCGACGTCGCCGACGCGCGAAACCAGCTCGTTCTCGACGAAAGAGTGAATATCCTCGGCGTTTGCTACTTCGAGCTTGCCGCCCTCGATATCTTTAAGAATTTGTTCGAGCGCGGCGACTATTTTATCCGCTTCGCTTTGCGCGATTATGCCGCAGTGGGCGAGCATGGTGCAATGCGCTATCGAGCCGCTTATATCCTGACGGTACATAGTGCGGTCGAACGGCAGCGAGTCGTTGAAAAGCTCGGCTATTTCGTTAAGTTCGGCGGTGAACCTTCCGGACCATAGTTTCATGATAGATCCCTAATTATTTCTTGTTGGTCTTGTTCTTTTCGAGCATTTTGGCTCTGACTTTAAGCGGCAAGCCGAAAAGGTTGATAAAGCCAGCCGAATCCTTTTGATCGTAAACTTCGTCTGCGCCGAAGGTCGCGATATCCTCGTCGTACAGCGAGTACGGTGAGGTCATGCCCGCAGGCGTGATCTTGCCCTTGAACAGTTTGAGCTTGGTCGTGCCGGTAACGTATTCCTGCGTGCTGTCGACGAACGCGGACATTGCTTCGCGGAGCGGGGTATACCACTTGCCGTCGTAAACGAGTTCGGCGAATTTAAGCGCGATATGCTCTTTGAAATGCGCGGTGTCGCGGTCGAGCGTGATCTCTTCGAGGTTCTTGTGCGCTGCGTAAAGTATAGAGCCCGCGGGGTTCTCATACACGCCGCGCGACTTCATGCCGACTAGACGGTTTTCGACCATGTCATCGACGCCAACGCCGTGGCGCGAGCCGATCTCGTTGAGAACTTCTATAAGCTTGACGGGCGCGAGCTTTTTGCCGTTGACGGCGGTGGGAATGCCCTTGACCCAGTCGATGGTTACGTATTCGGCGGTGTCGGGGGTGTCCTTAATGGGCTTGCTTATGAGCAGCATTTCATCCTTGGGCTCGTTGGCGGGATCTTCGAGATCGCTGCCCTCATGCGAGAGGTGCCAAAGATTGCGGTCCATGGAATAGTTGTGCTTTTTGGAGACGGGAACGTCCAGTCCGCGCTTGACCGCATAATCGATCTCCTCGTCGCGCGACTTGATATCCCATATACGCCAGGGCGCGATTATCTTCATGTCGGGCGCGAGCGCCTTGATGGACAGCTCGAAGCGCACTTGATCGTTGCCTTTGCCGGTGCAGCCGTGGCAAATGGCGTCAGCCTTTTCCTTCTTGGCGATCTCGACCAAACGCTTGGCGATAACGGGGCGCGCGAACGACGTGCCGAGAAGGTACTTGCCCTCGTATACCGCGCCCGCCTTGATGGTGGGGAAGATGCAGTCGGTGACAAACTCGTCGGTAAGGTCCTCTATGTAGATTTTGGACGCGCCGCTCTTGATCGCTTTCTCGTTGAGCGGAGCGAGCTCCTCGCCCTGACCGACGTCCGCGGCTACCGCGATAACTTCGCAGTCGTAGTTCTCTTTGAGCCACGGTATGATTATGGTCGTGTCAAGACCGCCCGAGTACGCCAAAACAACTTTCATTTTTGCCATGATATTTTATCTCCTTGAATTGAGTTTTTAATTAATATATATTGTACAACAATTATCGAGAAATTGCAAATAGAATTTGTAATTAGAAATTAGTAATTAGGAATTGAGGACCGCTTCGCGGTGATTTAATATAACCTTAATTTCTAATTCCTAATTCACAATTCATAATTAGATTTTCATGTCGCCGAGCTTTATCCATTTCTTCTTACGCATAAGCTCCGATACGCCCAAGGCAACGGCGGCGGGAACGATAATATAACATACGAGAACGGCGATAAGCACGTACCACCACGCCATACCGTTTTCCAGCGAAGTTATGAAAGTATTGATAACGCCGACCAAGCCCGCAGTGCCCATGCCCGCGCCCGTCGCGTCGCACATTATGCCGAATGCCGCCGAAGCAAGCGGTCCCGCGACCGCGCTCGCAACGACTGCGGGAACGAGTATTCGCGGGTTTTTGCCGAGGTTGGGTATTTGCAGCATACTCGTGCCGATGCCCTGCGATACGAGCCCCGCCCAGCGGTTTTCGCGAAAGCTCGCGACGGCAAACCCGACCATGTGTGCACAGCATCCCGCGCACGCCGCCGCCGCGCCTATCTGCGCGTTAGCGGTAAGCTCGGGCGTGTTTATGAGCGACGAGCTGAATATCATTACGCCGAACGCCGCGCTCGAAGTGGGTAGGGTGAGAAGTAGTCCCATGATGACGGCAACGAGTATTCCGAACGAAACGGGCTCCCAGCCGATAGCGAGCGATACGGCTTTTCCAAGCAGTGCGAAAAGTATGCCGAACGGTATGCCGAGCGCGATCGCGCCGAGCGTGCCCGTAACTATCGCACATAGCGGCACTACTATAATATCGATAGGCGTTTTGCCCTCGACGTGGCGAGTGACCTCTATCGCCGTGACGGACGCAACGAACGCGCCGACGGGATCGCCTATACCGATAGTTGGGTTGGCGGACGCGCCGTAAATTTGGATTCCTGATAACGCAAATATATTGGTTATGTTCGCGCCGACCATGCCCGCGACCGCCGCCGAAAAGCTCGTCAGTTTGTTTGCTTTAAGACTGTGCGCAATGCCTACGCCGATGCCCGCGCCCATGATCATCTTGGCGACAGTGCCTATATAATACAGAAGATTGCCGAACCAGTTTTTGCCGATAAGATACCCGATCTCGCCGATGATCGTGCCGATTATGAGCGTGCAAAACAGCCCGAGCGCCATTCCGGAAAACGCCTGAATAAAATACCTGTTCGCAAAGTATTTTATAAATTCTTTAGCTGTTCGCTTTTGCTTAGGTGGCGAAATAGTAGGGGCTTCTTGCTCCGTCGTGCCGTCCGCTGTTTCAACCGCTTCTACAGCTTCGGCGGTTTCGGCTTGTTCATCGGTTTCAACGATTTCGAGCATAGCTTTTTATCCTTAATATATATTTGATTGAAGTATAACAAAATGTAATAGATAAGTCAATTAAAATCAGGGTGCGGGGCACAGGGGATAGGGTGCAGGGAACGACCGCCACGCGGCGGGTCGATTTAACCGTAATTTTTAATTTTTAACTTTTAATTTTCGTTTGACAAACATAGAAAAGGTATGCTATACTCTTATCGTACCTTTTTCTCGGGCCGCGCTCTCCACGCGGTACTGTGATAAAGGCGAATAAATTTTTGTCGGAGGATAAACATGGACAAACAGGTCAAGGCGGAAATCATCGCCAAGTACGCAACTCACGAGGGCGACACGGGCTCGCCCGAGGTTCAAATCGCGCTTCTTACGTGGCGCATCAACCACCTTACGGAACATCTCAAAACGCATCCGAAGGATCATCACTCGCGCCGCGGTCTTTTGCAGATGGTAGGCTCGCGCCGTAGCCAGCTCAACTACCTCAAAGAGATCGATATCGAGCGCTACCGTAGCTTGGTTGCTAAGTTAGAGCTTCGCAAGTAATCAACACACCGAGGGGCGTGCTTTTTCGCACCCCCTTGTTTTGTAATTAACAGGCATTATAATTATCAGGAGAAATATATTTTATGGATTGCAACGTTTTCCAAACCGAAATCGGCGGCAGAACGGTCACCGTCGAGACGGGTAAGTATGCGGGGCAGGCTAACGGCTCGTGCATTATCCGTTGCGGCGACACTGTCGTCATGACCAACGTTACCATGGCGGACGCGCCGCGCCCCGGCATGGATTACTTCCCGCTCGGCGTAGACTTCGAAGAAAAGCTGTACGCTATCGGCAAGATCCCCGGCAGCTTCAAGCGCCGCGAGGGCAGGGGCAGCGACAAGGCGATACTTACGTCCCGTCTTATCGACCGTCCTATCCGTCCGCTTTTCCCCAAGGGCTTGTTCAACGACGTATCGGTAGTCGCAACCGCTTTGTCCGTCGACACCAATATCCCTCCCGAAGTTTTCGGTATGCTCGGTAGCTCGATTGCGCTTTCGATCTCCGATATTCCGTTCATGGGACCTACGGGCTCGGTCGTAGTCGGCTGCGTAGACGGCAAGTACGTCATCAACCCCGATAACGAGCAACGCGCAAAGAGCACGATGCATGTATATGTTTCGGGAACGAAAGACGCTATCATGATGGTCGAAGCGGGCGCGCAAGAGGTATCCGAGGAAGAAATGCTCGGCGGTATCCTTTTCGCGCACGAAGAGATCAAGAAACAGGTCAAGTTCATTAACGATATAGTTAAAAAGGTCGGCAAGAAAAAGCTCGATATGGAGCTTTACCATATCGGCGAGGACGTCGATAAAGCGGTCCGCAAGTACGCCGACAAAAAGCTCGATAAAGCGCTCGACACATTCGACCGCACCGAGCGTCAGGCTAACCAGGACGAAGTCCAAGCCGACGTCATGGAGCACTTCAAAACGGAGTTCGAGGGCAGGGAACGCGAGATTGGCGATACTCTGTACTACATGACCAAGGAAAAGGTCAGAGCCAAGATTTTGGATAAAGGCGTGCGCCCCGACGGCAGAAAGACCACCGATATCCGCGATATTTGGTGCGAAGCGGGCGTTCTTCCTCGCACGCACGGCTCGGCGGTGTTCACCCGCGGTCAGTCGCAGGCGCTTTCCATCTGCACGCTCGGCACGTCGCGCGACGCGCAAAAGCTCGACAACCTCGACGACGAAGAAACCAAGCGTTATATGCACCAATACAATATGCCGCCGTACTCGACGGGCGAGGCTAAACCGCTTCGCGCGCCCGGTCGGCGCGAGATCGGTCACGGCGCGCTCGCAGAACGCGCGTTAGAGCCGGTCATCCCGAGCGAGGACGAATTCCCTTACACCATTCGCGTAGTGTCGGAGATCCTTTCGTCCAACGGCTCGACCTCGCAGGCGAGCGTTTGCGGCAGCACGCTGTCGCTTATGGATGCGGGCGTGCCCATTAAAGCGCCCGTTGCCGGTATCGCCATGGGTCTTATCAAGGACGAGGCCAAGAACAAGCTCGCTATCCTTTCCGACATTCAGGGCTTGGAGGACTTCCTCGGCGATATGGACTTCAAGGTAGCAGGTACGACCAAAGGCATTACCGCCATCCAAATGGATATCAAGATCAAGGGTATTGACGAACAGATTCTGCGCACCGCGCTCGAACAGGCGCGCGTCGGCAGACTGCATATCTTAGGCAAAATGCTCGAAGTTATCGACAAGCCCCGCGCAGAGCTTTCGCCGTACGCACCCAAAATCATTACGTTCAATATCGATCCCGATAAGATCGGCGACGTTATCGGCAAGTCCGGCAAGACGATCAACAAGATCGTCGACGAGACGGGCGTCAAGATCGACATCGAGGAAGACGGCAGAGTGTTCATTGCGGGCATAGACCAAGAGATGACCGCAAAAGCCAAAGAGATCATTCTCAATATCGTCAAGGATCCCGAGATCGGCGACGTATACGAAGGTCCGGTCGTTACCGTCCGCGACGAGCTCGGCGCGTTCGTAGAGCTTGCTCCCGGCAAGGACGGCATGATCCACATTGCCAAGCTCGGCAAGTACGTAGGCAAACGTCTTAACGCGGTAAGCGAAGTGCTCAAAGAGGGCGATACCGTAAAGGTCGAAGTCGTAAGCTTCACCAAGCAGGGCAAGATCGACCTCAAACTTTTGGACAAGCTTACGGGCGATCCTATTGAAAAAGCGCCCGAGGGCACCGAGGTCGAGGACGACCGTCCCCGTCGTCCCCGCGGCGACAGACCGCACGGCGACCGTCCGCGCGGCGGCAAAGGCGACAAGGGCGGAAGGGGCGAAAAGCCGCACCGCGAGAAAAAAGAAGACTAGTTTAAGTTAATTGGTGCCACGCCTCGCAAGCCCAAACGGCGTATTTCGGGCTATTTTGCCCCTTATGTCGCTTGACGTACCGTGTAGGTACGCCCGCGCTCCAAAAGTGTCAAACTATCTCCGAACTGCGGCGTTTGGGTGCAAGCAGTTTTTGGGTGCAGACTGTGGCGTCAGACAAGGAAAAGTGCACGCAGCTGTACTTTAATTGTACAGCAAGTGTGCTTTGACGCAGTATCACGGCTCAGTATGCCCCAAAAACCTTACGGGTGTGGCACCAATTAACTTTTTAATAACCATAAATCACCCCGATAACGAATATAAATATTGTCGGGGTGTTTTTATATGGTTAAGATAAGCAAGGCAAAATTTTTTCGCGTAGTTTTGGGTAATATAGTAATATGCGCCACGGTCGCCATGCTGTTGTTCGTAACGGTATCGGTCGGGGCGAGCAAGGCGGACGCGAGCTCGGGAACTCAACCCATATACTCGGGCAAGTCCGATACCAAAATATCGCTCATGGTCAACGTGTACTGGGGCACCGAATACATTGCGCCCATGCTCGAAACCTTCGGGCGGTACAATATAAAGACGACGTTTTTCGTCGGCGGTTCGTGGGCGGTCGGTAATGCCGAAACGCTCAAACAAATAGTGTCGGCGGGGCACGAGATAGGCAATCATGGGTACTTCCATAAGGACCACGCCAGGCTCGACGCCGCATATAATCGCAAAGAGATACAGTCTGCGCACAACGCGGTAAAGGACTTGGCGGGCGTGAACATGAATCTGTTCGCACCGCCGTCGGGCGCATTTTGCGGCGATACGCTGACCGTTGCGGAAGAACTCGGCTACCGAACCGTAATGTGGACGCGCGATACCATAGATTGGCGCGACCACGACGCCGAGCTTATATATAAACGCGCCGTTAAGAACGTTAAGGGCGGCGACCTCATACTCATGCACCCGACCGATTGTACGGTCAAGGCCTTGGAGCGCATTATCATTTCGGTATTCGCCGAAGGGCTTAGGATCGCGCCCGTGAGTGAGGTGCTGGACAGCAAAATATAATTAATAATTAAGGTTAAATAATGACGGTAAAAAAATACGAAAGCGGACTGACGGTAATAGTCGAACAAAACAGCGCGCTCCGTTCGGTAACGGCGGGGATAATGGTAGGCACGGGCAGCGCCTACGAAACGCGCGAGAACAACGGTATATCGCACTTCATAGAGCATATGCAGTTCAAGGGCACGACAACGCGCACGGCGAACGATATAGTGTCGCAGTTCGACCGCGAGGGTGCGGTGTACAACGCGTTCACGGGCAAGGAAAACACGTGCTTCTATTTCAAGTCGATCGATGAGCGCGTAGAGCAGTGCTTCGACATTCTGTGCGATCTCTTCCTGAATTCCACGTTCGAGCAAGCCGAGCTCGACCGCGAGCGCAAGGTCATACTCGAAGAGATAAATATGTCGCAGGACGAGCCCGACGGCGTTTGCTACGACGTGCTGTACTCTACGGCGTTCAAGGACGGCTCGCTCGGCATGGAAATTTTGGGCACTAAGGACAACGTCAAACGCTTTAACAAACCGGATATACTGGAATACAAAAAGCATAACTATTTGCCGAGCAATACTGCGGTGGCGTTCGTCGGGAACATAACGGAAGCCGCCGCGCTTTCGCTCGTCGAAAAGTATATGCCGAGCCTAATAAACGCGCCGTTCGTTACGCCGCGCAAGCAAACAGAGCAACCTATATACGACGGCTACGGCGAAGCGATACACGACTACGAGCAGTCCGAAATCTCGATAGCCTTCCCGTCGATAACGCTCGGCGATCCGCGCTCGGCTACGCAATCGGCGCTCGACTGCATACTCGGTAGCGGCATGAGCTCTCGCCTTTTCCAAAAGCTCAGAGAGCAAATGGGGCTTGTGTACAGCGTGTACACTTCGCCGTGGCTGGGCGCTACAAACGGTATGTTTTCGGTGTGCGCCAATGTGAACGTTAAGAACGTTACGGGCGCTGTACAGGCGATAAGAGCCGAAATTGACAGGCTGGTAAAGGATGGCGTGACCGACGAGGAAACCGAAAAGGCTAAAACGCAGCTAAAAGTCAACGCCATGTTCGGCAAGGAAAACCCAATGAACTATATGCTCGCGCTCATGCGGCGGCGGGTGATTTTGGGTATCGATTACGACCTCGACGAACTGCTTTCGCGCATAGAAAAAATTACGGCGAGCGATATAAACGCGCTCGCTCGCGAAATCTTCGCGCGACCCGCAATATTCGCTTACGCCGGTAAGAAGCCGCCCGAAAAGATCGACGAAATTTATAATAGGGGATAGTCAACCATGGATAACAATACGACCGAAAACGTAAACAAAGAGGACAAGCTCGACGTTCTGTTCCGTATGCAGGCGGGGCTTGACTCGTACATACGCGATAAGCGCAATCTCGATTTTTCGCGCGGCGAGTGGGTGTGCAAAAAGGCGCTCGCGCTCATGGTGGAGCTGGGCGAGGTGGTTGACGAAGCCAAGTATAAATGGTGGAAGAACCCCACCGAAATCGACGAAGCCAAACTTAAAGAGGAGATAGTCGACGTTTTGCATTTCTTCCTCGGTATGTGTATCGACGCCGGAATGACGGCGGACGAGCTGTTTGATATTTACCTTAAAAAGAACCAAGAGAACTACGACAGGCAAAACGGCTTGTCGAGCAAAAAGGGATATGAAGTAAAGTAATTTAGACAAGATTATTTTATTTTATTGCCTTAAAAGCCTTGAAAAGTCTACCTCGCTATGTTATAATATACTATGCGTAGAAGTATGCTATAGCATTTTTCCGAGGGATCGACAGTGGCTAAGAACAAGAATAAAAAGAGAAAAGGCAATGGAACGGGCAGCCACGACGTGTTAGGTATGAGCCTTATCGTCGTTTCGGCTTTTTTATTGTTATGTATCGTAATTAAACCCATACTCGGTGTTTTCAGCGAGGCTATTTTCGGCGTAATGCTCGGCGTATTCGGCATTGCGTCTTATCCCATGCTTTTGGGCTTGCTCATAACTGGTATTTTGTTGCTTAGATCCAAGCATATATCCATGCCGTCGACTAAAATGACGGTTTGTACAGTTCTTCTCGTATTGTTCGCGCTCGTTATCCTTCAACTTGCGACCACGCACGCGTTTTTGAAAGAGGGCTTCTCCGATTATATCGGGGATATTTATGCCGCCAAATATTCGGCGGGTGGGGTAATAATGGGCGTGATCTCGTTTGGACTTAAAGCGGCCATTACGGAGATTGCCTGCTACGTTGTGTTCTCTATTGCGATAATAGTCGTTGTGCTCGTCATGACCGACGCCGTAAACAGAATAAGAAACGGCAAGAAGAAAGCTCCCGAACCCGCGCCCGAGCCGTCTTACCGTGGCATGATGTCGGACGCTGAAGCGCGTCGAGTAATTCCCACCGTGCAGGCGGGGTTATTCGTCGGCACTATCGAGCCCAAAGAATCGAGATATACTACCGAGAGCGGAGTTGCATCCGACCTTCGTGAAGATAACAACAGGCGGGTGAGCGACTACGCGGAAACGCCTGTTATGACCGACGCTGCGACCGCGGAGAGCAGAAGTGCCGCCGCCAAAATGAAGCTTTACGGCGACGCCGACGCTATTAGACGCCAGTCCGCCGACGAGTTTAGAAACAACTCGGGGTTCGGCTACGGCGAACGTTCGTATAACGACGATTACAGCAGTCGGCAAGACCAGCCCACCGTTTTGTCCGAGCCGTACGTTCGCACCAACCGCGACGCAGAAGCTCAGGCGTACAGACAGGCACAGGCGCAGGCGCGCTCGGCTCAGCCCGATATGCCGCGCCGTATCGACTACGACGGACCGCCGGATAATTTTACGGAAGTATACTTCCCCATAGACAAGCATTTCGACTTCAACGACGAGGGTATAGTAAACGCCGCAACGGACGGAGATATCAAATCAACGCTTCAAGCTCATGCAGAAGAGCAGTTGCAGCGCGACGTGGATATAATCGAGGCGTGGCATAAGCCCGCGGAGCGTCAAGCCCCGCCGCCGCCCGTGTTCGACGTGCCTCCTCGGCGCGAAACGTTTGAGCCTGTTGAAAAGATAATCGACGCGTCTGATCCCGTTTCGAAGTTGCAGCCGTCGATGGACGACGCGCTTATAAGCTCGCTCGATACCGGCTTTGCGCCCGAACCCAAGGTTTACCCGCTTGAAAGCGAAAAGTTCAAGCAGGACGATATTATCGATGCGTTCGAGGTAAAGGGCAGGTTTATTTCGTCCGATCCCGAGGACAAGTTCGTAGCGGACGAGGATGACGAGCGCGAGGAAATACTCGACGGCACGACGGCAACGCCCATTACTTCAATTGAACAAAAATTCGGTGGATCGAATCCTTTTGCGACAGATCCGCGCGAAAAAGAGGTCTTGTCTGACGATATCATTACGGGGGGAAGCTCGCTCAAAATCGTTGACGGCCCTGCCGTAGATCTCACCGAGCGCCGTGACAATGTGAGCGATATAATAAGCGGCGAGGACCTTTCGGGTATGTATATCACTACAGACGATATTCCCGAAGAACCGGTTAAGCCTGTTGCCGCGCCCAAACGCGCCAAGAGCAACGCTCCGCTCGAAAATCAAATGTCCATTGACAACTTACTCCAAGATCAAGCGCAGACCTCGGTCGTAGCCAAGGACGAGCGTAGGTATAAAACTTATACGTTTACTCCGCCGCCGATTGATTTATTGAAGGAATACGAAAAACAGGACGATTCGCCCGAGGAGCTCAATGCCAAAAAGGTTATCTTGGAGCAGGTCGTTTCTAACTTCCTTAAAGTTCAAGTAACCGTTACTAATATCGTTCCGGGCCCGCAGGTCACGCGGTACGAGATCGACGTGCCGAGCGGCACTTCGGTCAAGGGTATAGAAGGGCTCTCTACCGATATTGCGTACGAGCTTGCGTGCAGTAGCGTGCGCGTGGAAGCGCCTATACCCAATAAGCGCGCCGTCGGTGTAGAGGTGCCTAACAGGAACAAGGCTATCGTCGGCTTGCGCGAAATAGTTTCATCAACCGCGTTCAGCAAGCCCAAGTCACCGCTGGTGTTCTCGGTAGGAAAAGACCTCGGCGGCGATATAGTGGTTTGCGATCTGGAAAAGGTTCCGCATCTTCTTATCGCGGGTCAAACGGGTAGCGGTAAGAGCGCGGGCTTGAACAGTCTTATTACAAGTCTTTTGTATAAATCCAGCCCTGACGATTTGAGGTTTATTCTTATCGACCCCAAACGCGTCGAGTTCAGCAAGTACCGCGGTATGCCGCATTTATTGTTCGAAAAGACGATAAGCGAGCCTAACGACGCGCTCAACGCGCTCAAATGGGCTGCGGGCGAAATGGACAGACGATTCACCGTTATGGCTAAGTATTCGTGCAGCAAGCTGTCCGAGTACAACGCTCTGCCCGAGGTTACGAGCGGCAAGATAGACAAGCTCCCGCATATTGTTATTATTATCGACGAGCTTGCAAACCTCATGCAATCGCAGGTTTCGGGCGAGATCGAAAACAGAATAAGCCAAATCGCGGCGCTTGCTCGGGCGGCGGGCATACACCTTATCGTCGCTACTCAGCGCCCGTCTGCGGACGTCATTACGGGTACGATAAAAGCCAACCTTACCAGCCGTATCGCGTTTGCGGTTAAGGATGCGACTAACTCGCGCATTATCATTGACGAGGTCGGTGCGGAAGCGTTGCGCGGCAACGGCGATATGCTTTACTATCCGCAGGACGCCGCGGCGCCCCGTCGTGTTCAGGGCTCGTTTGTCGACGGCCCCGAAATTCTTACCGTCGTCAACTATCTCAAAGAGCATTATGAATGCGACTTCGATACCGAAGCCGAGCAGTTCGTTTGTGGCGGTTCCAAGGACGGTAACGGTGCTGTCGGCGGCAAGGACAGCGGCGGCAGTAACGAGCCCGATATCGATCCGTATGCCGAGCGCGTTATGGCGCTCGCGCTTAAAACCAAGCAGATATCCGTTTCGGTCGTCCAGCGCAGGTTCTCTATCGGCTACGCCCGTGCGGCGCGTATTATCGACAGCATGGAAGATAACGGCTTTATAGGCCCCTCCACCGGCAATAACAAGCCGCGCGACGTACTAATGACTGTTGAGCAGTATAAGGAAATGTTCGGTCACGCTCCCGACGATAATTGACGGCGTATGCATCGGCGGATACGGGCTACGCAGCCACAGGCTGATTTGTAGCAATCATGACACAGCTTCGAGGTGAGCGACAAATCAAGGAGCGTGCAACATTTGGTTGCCTCGGTCATGTGGGTGGGTCTGCACTCCCTTCGCGTGCGTGTCAACTGTTACCCGTCTGCGCCGCGCCTACATCGTCAATCAAGCTTATTTCTAAACACATGAGGTTCGAATGAAAAACGTTGCGGTTATATCACTCGGTTGTGATAAAAACAGGGTAGACACCGAGCACATACTTTTCAGAGTAGTGCGCGGCGGTTATGCCGTAAGCGACGTTGCGGACGCGGACGTTATTATTATCAACACTTGCGCGTTTATCGAGAGTGCGCGGCAGGAAAGTATAGACACCATTCTCGAATGCGCCGAGCTCAAAAAATCGGGCAAGTGCAAAAAGCTTATCGTCACGGGCTGTCTGCCACAAAAACACAAGGACGAGCTCATAAAAGAACTGCCCGAGGTCGACGCCTTTTTGGGCGCGTTCGAGTACGAAAAGCTCAAAGATATACTTGAATTCGAGACCGACGAAATCGGCAACGCTGACGAGAATACGTTTTATTCGGCGGAGAATTGCGGACGGCTTCTTACGACCTATCCGCACGTAGCCTATCTCAAAATAGCCGAGGGCTGCAACAACAAATGCACGTTTTGCACGATCCCGAAAATACGCGGCGAATATCGTTCAAGACCTGTTGACGACATATTGAAAGAAGCCGAGTCGCTCGTCACCGACGGCGTGAAAGAGCTTATACTCGTAGCGCAGGACGTAACGCGTTACGGGCTGGATATAGGCGAGTCGCTCGTGTCGCTTTTGAAAAAGCTGTCGGGGCTTAGCGCAAATATTCGGTTATTGTACTGCTATCCCGAGCAGGTGACGGACGAGCTTATCGAGCTTATCGCAACCACGCCCAACATAGTCAAGTATATCGATATACCCGTTCAGCACGCTTCGGATAAGATTTTAAAGCTTATGAACAGGCGCACTACGGGCTCTGCGATACGCACGCTCGTAAACAAGCTTCACGATAACGGCATAGTCGTGCGTACCACGCTCATGGTCGGGTTCCCCGGCGAAACGCAAGCCGAGTTCGACGAGCTGTGCGACTTCGTAAATACATGCATGCCCGAGTATGCGGGCGTATTCGCTTATTCCAAAGAGGACGGTACGGCTGCGGCGCGACTGCCCGACCAGGTCAAAAAAGCGGACAAGATAAAGCGCGTAAAAACGCTCGGCGCGCTCTGTACGGCGGCAACGCGCGAGTTCAATAAATCGCTCGTCGGCAAAACGATAAGGGTGCTTTACGAGGACGTAGATTTCGATAAAAATATGTTTATCGGGCGCGCCGATTTTCAGACCCCCGACGTGGACGGCGTTGTGTACTTCAAAGCGAACGGCGTGGACGTAGGCAATTATTACGAGGTCAATATAGACGGGTACGACGATTACGACCTTTACGGCACGGCGGTCGGCACCGACTACATAGACGAGGAGATCGATCAATGAAAATGAATTTACCGAACAGGCTCACGTTATTCCGCGTGGTTATGATCCCTGTGTTTATAGTGCTTTATTTCGTCGAGTTCGAGGGGCACAAAGCGGCTGCGCTCGGCGTGTATTTTTTGGCGTGCGTTACAGACTTTCTGGACGGCTATATCGCACGCAAGAATAATCTTGTAACAAACTTCGGTAAGTTCGTCGATCCCGTTGCGGACAAAATGCTCGTAGCGAGCTCGCTGATCGCTATTTGCGTTACCGCGCCTATCGTCGAGCCTGCAAACGTTTATACCATATTGATAGCCGTGTATACCACGCTCATACTGTCGCGCGAGCTTATGATAAGCGTATTTAGGACAGTAGCCGCCGATAAGCGCGTGGTTATAGCCGCGGATATAACGGGTAAGATAAAAACTATGGTCCAAATGATGGCTACGTTCGCGCTAATACCCGTGACCGATTTCTACGCTTGGAACGAGATGGCGGGCATAGTGTTCTTCTACGGCGGGTTCGCGCTCCTGTCGCTCGCAACGCTTTTGACCGTTATATCGGGCGCGCATTATCTTATTAAAAACAAGCAAGTATTGGCAGATTAAACGCGAGGAGAGAAAAGCATGAAAGTCGGTTTTTTGGCAATAGATAAACAGCCCGTCGACGTTCGGGAAGCGAAGATCGCATTGTTCGATAACGGGCATACGCTTGATGTCATTATGACGGTTGGCGCTTCCGATATAGACTTTGCGCTCAATCAACTTCGTTCCGTTTGCGACGCGATAGTGATATCGGGCAATATCAACGCGTTCTACGATACGTATAAGGACACGCTGTCGTCGCGCCCCGAAAACTTTGATTTGGACGGCAAAATTCACAGCGTGTCGCGCGAGATAACGCCGGAGTTTTTGACCGAAAAGTTTATCCCGCTTTTAAACAAGAAAAGCAAAAAGAAATTCGGCGTTATTGTTTTCAAAACGTACGGCAAGTCCGAAGCCGAGCTTAGAACTTTATTAAAAGACTATATGGGAAAAAAGAGCAAGGTACAGCTCGGATTTTTCCCCGACTTTTTGGAGTGCGAGGTCCACGCGCGCTGCGCCGCAACCATGGCAAAAGAGGAGATGAACGGTATCTCGCTTAAACTCAACGAGCTTTTGTACGGCTGCACGTATTCATACGATAGGATAAGCATAACGGAGCGCGTTGCGCAAATGCTTGCCGAGGAAGGGCTCAAAATCAAGATCGCCGAAAGCTTCACGGGCGGCGCGCTCGGCTCGGCGTTCACGATGCTTCCCGGCGCGAGCGAGTATCTCGTAGAAGACTTGGTAACGTACTCCATTACTTCCAAAAACAAGCGATTGGGCGTTCCGCTCGAAGTCATAGCCGAGCACGGCGCGGTAAGCGGCGACACCGCTTACAATATGGCGCTCGGGCTCATGTCGAGCGGTGATTGCGATATAGCGATAGCGACTACGGGTAATGCAGGTCCTACCGTGCAGAACGGCAACGCGGGCTTGTGCTTCGTCGCGCTCGGCATAGCGAGCGAAAAGAGTATCGCCGTCGTCAAGTACACGTTCGGCAGCGACCGCGAAACAAATATCAAATCGGGCGTTAAAAACGCTATGTTCCTTTTGTACGAGAGCCTAGTCAGCTATAAGCAAAAGCTCAAACGCCGCAGAGCGCAAGCCGCGCAGCAACAGCAGTACGCGGCGGCACAGCAACAACAGTACGGCGCACAGCAGTACGCACCGCAGCAGCAGCCCGTAAGCCAGCAGTATGCGACCGCGGCGCAGCCTCAGCAACAACCGACCCAGCAACAACAACAGACGCAGTTCATAGCTCCGTCGCTCATGCCCGATATCGTAACGAGCGACGACGATAATCAGTAGTAAAACCAAAAGAGGTATATCATGGATAAGAAAGAAAAGTTCAAAGTCTACAACACCGACATGACGCAGGCGGAAAAGGAAAAAGCGCTTGCCGACACGATCGCCCAGATCGAAAAGAATTACGGTAAGGGCTCTATCATGCGCATGACGGACAGCGTTGCCGCGCCCGTCGATGCTATTCCCACGGGCTGCTTGTCGCTAGACCTCGCGCTCGGTATCGGCGGACTTCCGTGCGGAAGGATAGTCGAGATCTACGGACCCGAGAGCAGCGGTAAAACCACGCTTGCGCTCCACGTGATCGCCGAAACGCAAAAGACGGGTGGTATGGTCGCGTTCATCGACGCGGAGCACGCGCTCGATCCCGTGTACGCGCAAAAGCTCGGTATCGACCTTTCCAGACTCTATATATGCCAGCCCGACAACGGTGAGCAAGCGCTCGACATTGCCGAGCAGCTTGTGCGTTCGAGCGCCATGAGCGTAGTCGTTATCGACTCGGTCGCCGCGCTTACTCCGCAAGCCGAGATCAACGGCGAGATCGGCGAGAGCCACGTAGGTCTTCAAGCCAGGCTCATGTCGCAGGCGCTTCGTAAGATCGCTGGCGTTTGCAACAAGACCAAGACCTGCATAATCTTCATCAACCAGCTCCGCGAAAAAATCGGCGTTATGTACGGCAACCCCGAGGTCACGCCCGGCGGCAAAGCGCTTAAATTCTATTCGAGCGTTCGGCTCGACGTAAGAAAGGGCGAGCCGCTCAAAGACGGCGCGAACATCATCGGCAACCGCACCAAGGTCAAGATCGTAAAGAACAAGCTTGCGCCTCCCTTCAAGACCTGCGAATTCGATTTGATTTTCGGCAAGGGCATATCAAACGAGGGCGTTATCCTCGATATGGCTATCGATAACGGCATTATCGTTAAGAGCGGCTCGTGGTTCTCGTATAACGACGAGCGGCTCGGTCAGGGCAGAGAAACCGTCAAGTCGATCATTCTTTCGCGCCCCGAGCTTATGCAAGAGCTCGAAGTCAAGATCCGCGATCTCGTCGTGCAAAAGGGCGGCATACCGTTCGAGGACGGCGAAAGCTCGGACGACGACGCGGAATAATAGATAGTTATGTTTGATTACGTTTCGGGCAAGGTAGCTTCGGTGGGCGAAAACCGCGTAGTCGTCGATTGCGGCGGCGTGGGGTTTGCGCTTACCGCAACTTCCGCCGCTTGCGCTCGTGCGATAGGTAACCCTACGGCGAGCTTCCCCGTATACATGGCTGTACGCGACGACGCGATAGAGCTTTTCGGGTTTAGCGACGAAAAAGAACGCGAGCTGTTTTTGCTTTTGATAACCGTGTCGGGCGTAGGACCCAAGCTCGCCGTGACCGTTCTCGGCGGCATGGCGCAGGACAGGCTCTTACAGGCGATAGCGTGCGCCGACGTGGCCGCGCTCTCTACGATAAAAGGCGTAGGCAAAAAGACGGCGGAGCGTATCGCGCTCGAATTAAAGAATAAAATAGCCGATAACGTGGACGCGGGACTTACGGTAGGCGACGTGCTTAACGTTCAGCCCGTCGACGATAAAGTGCTTGCGGCGCTCATGGGGCTCGGATACGAACGCAAGGAAGCGGAAGCCGCTATCAAAAAAGTGGCGGGGCCCGATATGTCGACTGAGGAAATCATCCGCGCCGTATTAAAAGGTTAAAGCATAATACGAGAAATTTATGAACGATAAACGTTTTATTGCCAATAGAGAGCTCATCACCGACGACGGCGATACGTCGCTGAGGCCTACCACCTTCGACGACTATATCGGTCAGGACAAGGTCAAGTCGCTTCTTAAAGTGTACGTAGCGGCGAGCAAGGCGCGCGGTGAGGCGCTCGACCACGTTCTTCTGTACGGTCCGCCGGGGCTGGGTAAGACCACGCTCGCGCATATCATTGCGGCGGAGCTCGGCGTTGAAATCAAGGTTACGAGCGGTCCGGGCATCGAGCGCGCGGCAAACCTTGCTTCGTTGCTTACCAATATGCAAGAGCGCGACGTGCTGTTCCTCGACGAGATCCACAGGCTCAACCACTCGATAGAAGAAGTGTTGTATCCCGCAATGGAAGACTTTGCGCTCGATATTTCGACGGGCAAGGGCGCGGGCGCGACTTCTATAAGGCTCAATCTCAATAAGTTCACGCTCGTAGGAGCGACCACGCGCGCGGGTATGCTTACGGGGCCCCTTCGCGACAGGTTCGGCGTTATTTGTCGGCTCGAACCGTACTCGGCGGACGATCTCGTGCGCATAGTCAAGCGCTCGGCAAGGCTTCTTAAAATTTCGATAGACGACGACGCGGCGAAAGAGCTCGCTTCGCGTTCGCGCGGCACACCGCGTATAGCCAACCGCTTGTTAAAGCGCGTGCGCGATTTCGCCGAGGTGTACAACAACGGCAATATCGCGCTCGATATAACGGTCAAAGCGCTCAACGACATGGAGATCGACCCGCTCGGGCTCGACTACAACGATATAAAATTACTGTCCGCGCTCGTCGAGAAATTCGAGGGCGGACCGACGGGGCTCGACACGCTCGCCGCCGCGATAAACGAGGACGCGGGAACGATAGAGGATGTTATCGAGCCGTATCTCATTCAGCTCGGATTTATAGCTAGAACTCCTCGCGGCCGCATTGCGCTCGGCGCGGCGTATAAGCACTTAAATATTAAGCCGCCCAAAAAAGCCGCCGAGCAACTGTCATTTCTCGACTTAGATAAAAAAGATGAATAAAAGCGATTTCTATTACGACCTGCCAAAAGAGCAGATCGCTCAAACACCTATCGAGCCGCGCGACAGTTCGCGGCTTTTGGTTTACGATAGCCTAAGCGGAAACATGGAGCATTTGCATTTCTACGATCTGCCCAAACTGCTAAAAAAAGGCGACCTTCTCGTAGTCAATAACACCAAGGTTCTGCCCGCGCGCGTCGTCGGTACCAAAACGGACACGGGCGCGAAAATATCGTTCCTATTGCATAAGCGCATAGATAAGGACACTTGGGAATCGCTTTGCCGCCCCGCCAAGCGCGCGAAAGTAGGAAGTAAGCTTGTTTTCGCCGACGACTTGATGGGCGAGATAGTGGGCGAGGGCGAGGAAGGCGCGCGCACGCTGCGGTTCAGCTATGACGGCGTGTTCGAGCAAATACTAAACCGCATAGGCGAAGTACCTCTCCCGCACTATATCCATAACGAGCTTAAAAGCATAGACAGGTATCAAACGGTATATGCCGAAAAGGAAGGCTCGTCCGCCGCGCCGACTGCAGGACTGCACTTTACCGATAGGCTTATGGACGAGCTGAAAGCTATGGGTGTGGAGTTTGTGGACGTGCTATTACACGTCGGTTTAGGTACGTTCTTACCCGTTAAGACCGACGAGATCACAGACCACAAAATGCACAGCGAGTTTTACAGCGTGAGCGAGGAAGCCGCAAACAAGATAAACGCGGCTATCGCCGAGGGTAGGCGTGTGATAGCTGTCGGCACTACGTCGGTACGCGTTCTGGAATCGTCGTCAACCCCCGACGGAAAGGTAATAGCGGGCAGCGGCGAAACGAGTATTTTCATTTATCCGTCCTATAAATTCAAGGTCGTTAAATCGCTGATAACCAATTTCCACCTGCCGGAGTCAACGCTCATAATGCTAGTAAGCGCGTTGATCGGCAGAGAAACTACGCTCGATATTTATAATACCGCAGTGAAGGAAGGGTATAGGTTTTTCTCATTTGGAGATGCCTGTTTCTTCCTTTGAGCGCGTATGCATCGGCGGATACGGGCTACGCTTGCTCGGAGGCTCGGTCATGTACTTTTGTGTACACTCCCGTCGCCTCCTCACAACTGTTGCCCGTCTGCGCCGCGCCTACGCTCTCAAAGTGGTACATTGTGGATGTCACTCAGCTTTAAAATAGTCCTAATAGTATAACAATAATAATCAAGGATAACAATGTCTGAAAAGTTTTCGTTTAAGGAAATACACGTTTGCAAGCAAACGGGCGCGAGAGTGGGCGAGTTCACTACGCCGCACGGCGTTATCAAAACGCCCGTGTTCATGCCCGTCGGCACGCAAGCGACTGTCAAAACGCTCGCGCCGTACGAGGTGGAAGAACTCGGCGCGGATATTTTGCTTGCCAATACTTACCACCTGTATATGCGCCCCGGCGAGGAGCTTGTAAAAAAGGCTGGCGGGTTGCATAAGTTCATGGATTGGCACAAGCCCATTCTTACCGACAGCGGCGGCTTTCAGGTTTTTTCGCTGTCCAACCTAAACAAGATAACGGACGACGGCGTGGAGTTCAGCTCGCACCTCGACGGCTCGAGGCATTATTTCACGCCCGAAAAGTCGATAGATATTCAGAACGCGCTCGGCTCGGATATAATTATGGCGTTCGACGAGTGTAGTTCGCCCGATTGCGACAAGAAGTACGCATCGCGTGCGCTCGACCGCACTACGCGCTGGCTCGAACGCTGTCACAACCATCACAAGAACGACGAGCAAATGCTGTTCCCCATAATTCAGGGCAATATGTTCGAGGACCTTCGCGTGCAGTCGGCGCGGCAGTCCGTGCCGTTTGCCAAGTGCGGTATCGCGATCGGCGGGCTGTCGGTAGGCGAGCCCAAAAAGGTCATGTACAGAATGCTCGACGCGCTTCGCCCCGAATATCCTCAAAATATGCCGCGCTATCTCATGGGCGTGGGCAGTCCCGACTGCTTGGCGGAGGGCGTACTTCGCGGCATAGATATGTTCGACTGCGTTTTGCCTACGCGCACCGCGCGCAACGGTCTGGCGTACACGAGCGGTGGAAAAATCACTGTAAGGAACGCCGCATATAAAGAGGACTTTACTCCGCTCGACCCCGAATGCGATTGCTATACCTGCACGCACTTTACGCGCGGCTACCTTCGTCACTTGATAAACGCGGGCGAGGTGCTCGGCGCGCGACTCATTTCCTACCACAATTTGTACTACCTAACGCACCTGATGGCGCGCATACGCGAGGCGATAATGAACGACCGATACGGCGATTTCATTGCCGAGATGCGCACGCGAAAAGAGTACACCGACAACGTTAAACCTACCGATTTTGCCGATGGAATATAAGCTTATACGAAGCAATCGCAAGACCTTGTCTATTTGCATAACGGGCGGCGAAGTGGTCGTTAAAGCGCCTTTAAAGACGTCTAAGGAGTATATAGAAAAATTCTTAGCGGAAAAGAGCGGTTGGATAGCTAAAAAATTAGCCGAAAGCAAGCGTAAGACGGATGCGTTATCCACTGTCATAAACGGTCAAAATATTCTCTATCACGGCGCGTTTTACGCGGTTGAGATTTCGGCGGAACGCAAGCGCACGGCGTTCGACAACGGCAAATTGCTCTTGCCCGAAAAGTATGAGGGTAATAGGTTTTACGCGATAGCGCAGTGGTATAAACGAATAGCCAAGACCGAGTTAAAACTATTGCTCGACGAGTGCTCGGCGCGCATAGGCTTAAAGTACGGCGAGTTTTCGCTCACCAACGCCAAGACCAAATGGGGCAGTTGCGACGGCAAATGCAATATCATGCTCAATTGGCGGCTCGCCATGCTCGACAGCGAGCTTGTAGAGTACGTGCTCGTTCACGAGCTGTCGCACACCGTTCACCACGACCACAGCGCGGCGTTTTGGCAAGAGGTAGGAAAGTATATGCCGAGGTTTAAGGCGGCTAAGAAAAGACTGAAAACTTATTCGATACTGACTTCATTATATAGGTAATATTTGAAAGTACATTCATCGCGTGATACGGGCTACGTTTAGCTCGGTTGCTTGGTCATGTACGTCTATGTACACTCCCGTCGCACCCTCGCTAACTGTTGCCCGTCTGACGCGCGACTGTACTTTCAAACAAATTATGAGGATTTTATATGCGTATATTGGGAATAGATCCCGGCTATGCGATAGTCGGGTACGGACTGATAGAATACGAAAAGGGCAAGCTCACGCCGCTCGATTACGGCGCGGTCGAAACGCCTGCCAAAATGCCGACGCCCGATCGGCTCTTAATGATAGAAAAGGATATAACCGATATAGTGACCGACTTTCAGCCCGACGAGATAGCAATAGAGGAGCTGTTCTTTAACACCAATATAACGACGGGTATCAAGGTAGCGCAGGCGCGTGGCGTAGTGCTTTTGTCATGCGCCAAGCTATGCAAAAATCTTTTCGAGTATACGCCGTTGCAAATCAAATCGACGGTAACGGGCAACGGCAACGCGGCAAAGTCGCAGGTCCAGTTCATGGTTAGGTCGCTGTTAAGATTGAGAGATACTCCCAAGCCCGACGACGCCGCTGACGCGCTCGCCGCCGCTATATGTCACGCCTATTCGGCGCAGGGCATAAAGCGCGGATTAAAGTGATATATAATATTCAAACAAAAACGCCGTAGGCATTAGCCTAGGGCGTTTTATGATTATTAAGACTATTTCAAAAATTTCTTTACGAGGAAATCGTTGAACTTCTTAAACGGTTGATAGCGCATGGGGAGATCGAGCCAAGTCTTTTTATTAACAATGCTCTTGTAGTGGGTGAACGTTTCAAACCCAACCTTGCCGTGGTACGAGCCGAGTCCGCTCGCGCCGAACCCGCCGAAGGGCATATACGTGGTAGCGAGATGAATAACAACGTCGTTCACGCATCCGCCGCCGAAGCCGAGCGAGGTCGTAAGCCGTTTTATGCGCTTGCGGTTAGACGAGAAGATATAGAAAGCGAGCGGCGCGTCGTGGCTCGACACGTAGTCGGTTATTTCTTTTTCGTCCTTGTACGTGAGGATAGGCAGAACGGGTCCGAAGATTTCTTCCTGCATTACGGGATCGTCGGCGGTTACGTTTATCATGACGGTGGGCGCGATTTTGAGCGTATCTCCGTCGCTGTCGCCGCCGCAAACCGTCTTTTGGGGATCGATCAAGCCCGTCACGCGGTCGAAGTGCTTGCGGTTTATCATTTTGCCGTAGTTTTCGTTTGCGAGCGGGTTTTCGCCGAATTGAAGCTTGATTTGCTTTTTGATTTCTTCTACGAGTTTATCGCGCACGCTTTCCGCGCAGAGTATGTAGTCGGGCGCGACGCAGGTCTGACCGAGGTTGAGAAACTTGCCCCAGACTATGCGCTTGGCGGCGAGCTTGATTTTTGCCGTTTCGTCCACTATGCACGGACTTTTGCCGCCCAGCTCTAAGGTGACGGGGGTGAGAGTTTTTGCGGCGTTCTCGTAGATTTGAGTGCCGACGCGCTTACTGCCCGTAAAGAAAATATAATCGAATTTTTGGTTTTCGAGCGCGGCGTTGACCTCGCCGCCGCCGAGCACTACGGCAACGTATTCGGGCGGGAACACACTCTCTACAACGCGCTTTATCGCTTCGCTCGTATTGGGCGACGATGAGCTCGTTTTGAGAACGACAGTATTGCCTGCGGCAACAGCGTCCACGAGCGGATCGATAGAGAGCAAGAACGGATAGTTCCACGGACTGAGCACCAGCACCGTGCCGTATGGCGAGGGCTGGCGATAGCTTTTGGATACGTATTGCGCGAGCGGTGTTTTGCTGCGTTTAGGCTTGGCAAATTTGTTAGCGTGCTTTATCATAAAGCTCAATTCGCTGAGCGCGAGTCCCGTTTCACACATATAACTTTCGCTCTGCGATTTGCCTAAATCCTTATAAATCGCTTCGTGAAGCGCGTCGAGATTATTGCGTATCGCATTGCGGAACGCTTTGAGCATTTTAATGCGGTACTTAATATCGAGCGTTTTTCCGCTTTTGAAAAAAGCTTTTTGGCTTTCTACCAATTCGGTAATTTGTTGTTCGGTCATGTTAGATATCTCCGCGAATTTTCAAATACATAGTTTTAAGTTTTTTCTTATCCCACAGCTTAGGAACGGGGTAGAGCGGGTTGGCTTCCTTTTCGGCGTTGGAAGCGAGCTCGGCTATGTCCTCGTCCTTTATGCAATCGATCGTTTTGGGAATGTTAAACTGTTCGTTGAACTTTTCGATCTTTTCGATAATGGTATTCTCCGCGATTTCGGGCGAGGTTTTCTTGTCCGCAAGTCCGCAAAATACCGCTATCTTTTTAAGCTTTTTGTATGCCGCTTTGCCGTATTCGCGTAAAACGACGGGAAGTATAACGGCGTTGGCAAGCCCGTGCGGCACGTCGTACTTTCCGCCGAGCGAGTGCGCAAGCGCGTGAACGTACCCGACGTACGCCTTGGAAAACGCCTTGCCCGCCTTGTGCGAGGCGATAAGCATATTCTTGCGCGCCTCTTGCGTGCCGTCTGTGTAGGACGAGGGAAGGTTTTCGAACACGAGCTTGATCGCATCAAGCGCGTCGCGGCGGGTCGATTTGTTTCCGCTCTTGCCGATATACGCTTCGATCGCGTGGGTGAGCGCATCCATACCCGTAGTGGCGACCACCGCGGGCGGGAGAGTCATTGTAACGCTCTCGTCAAGCACCGCGTACTTGGGGATAAGCGGGAAGTCGTTTATCGCATACTTGTGCCGAGTGTCGCTGTCGACGACAACGCAGGCGAGCGTGGTTTCGCTGCCCGTGCCGGCGGTCGTGGGTATGGCGATAAGGAGCGGTATTTTCTTGCGCACTTTGAGTATGCCGCCCAGCTTAGCGAGCGTCTTTTTGGGACGAGCAACGAGCGCGCCCACGCCCTTGGCGCAGTCCATAGGCGAGCCGCCTCCGAACGCTATAAGGCTGTCGCAACCGTTTTCGCGGTACAGCGCAAGCGCTTCCGCGACGTTAGCCGAAGTAGGGTTAGCTACGACCTTGTCGTATATCTCGTACGATAAGCCATTTTCTGTAAGACTATCGGTCAGCCCGTTTGCAAGTCCCAGTTTTACGATAGTTCCGTCGGTAACGATAAGCGGCTTTTGCTTGCCGTTGATTTTAAGGACTTCGGCGATATTCCCGATGCTTTCTATAAGCTTGGGATCTTTGTATGGCAGTAGCGGCAGCGCCACCTTAAATACGAACTGAAATATTCGGCAGTACGCCTTTTTGAAAATATTCATTTTGATTCCTTTAATTCAATGTTGATTTATCAACATTTATTATAAAGGTTTATCGCCATGTTGTCAAACGTATTATTTGATAAATCAACGAATAGAGTAAAATTTTGACGAAACGGGGTAATGAATATAAAAAAGTTGAATAACCGCGCGCAAATAATTGACTTTAAACAAAATATGTGCTAAGATATCACTGTTTAGGGGAGTAGCTCAGTTGGTAGAGTCGCGGTCTCCAAAACCGTTGGTCGCGTGTTCGAGTCGCGTCTCCCCTGCCAATAACCCCACCCTTAATGGGTGGGGTTATTTAGTAGGGGAGCGCGACTCGCTCTGCGCCGAAGTAAGGCATAGAAAGCGAAGAACTTGGTAAAGTAAGTTTGATATCGTTAGTGTGTTTGAAACTTCGGCGCGGTATTCGCTAACCGCTTGCGCGAAGCGCAAAGGTCGCGCGCGAGTCCCGCGCGCTGTCGTGTCGTAGCCCATCGCACGGGGGTATTTTTTAGAGGAGCGCGACTTTTCAAAGAAGTTCAATAGGTAATTATGATTAAATCGGTAGACATATATACGGACGGGGCGTGCAGCGGCAATCCCGGAAAAGGCGGATGGTGCGCCATACTTCTGTACGGCGGAAAAGAAAAAGTGCTGTCGGGCGGCGACGCCGATACCACCAATAACCGCATGGAAGTATACGCCGCGATAGCGGGGCTGTCCGCGCTCAAAGAGAAGTGCGCGGTCAATCTTTACTCCGACTCGGCGTATCTCGTCAACGCCATAGAGCAGCGTTGGCTGAATAACTGGAAGCGTAACAATTGGCGTACCGCCGATAAAAAAGAGGTCAAGAATCAAGACCTGTGGCGCGCGCTCGACGAGCTTTTGAATAAGCATGAAGTTACTTTCATTAAAGTAAAGGGTCACGCCGATAACGAGTATAACAACCGTTGCGACGAGTATGCACGCGGCGAAATTGCCAAGCTATGAAAACGCATTCATCGGCGGATACGGGCTACGTTTGGCTCGGCGGCTTGGTCATGTACGTCTATGTACACTCCCGTCGCCTCCTCGCCAACTGTTGCCCGTCTGCGCCGCGACTACGTTTTCAATACGGATTAAGGATAGAGGATAAAGAATGTTGACAGTAAAGCAAGCCGAACACGAGATAGAGATCGCAGAAAAGCTCACGCCGGGGCTGTGGGTAGCGCATAGCAGGTCGGCGGGTGATAACGCGCGACTTATTGCGCGGAAGTGCGGCATGGACGAGGACAAGGCGTATGTTTTCGGGCTGCTTCACGATATAGGTCGGCGCGACGGTTCTTGGAATAGCCGACACATGATCGATGGATATAATTACATGACGAGCATTAACGAGCCCGAGATAGCGCGGATATGTCTAACTCATTCGTTTCCGATCGACAAAGATATTTCGCAGTATATAGACAGAATAACGATAACCGACGAGCAAAAGCTGTTTTTGGTCGAATATCTTAAAGGCATTGAGTTTGACGATTACGATTTGCTTATACAGCTTTGCGACGCTATATCTCTGCCGCAGGGCGCGGTGCTCATGGAAAAGCGGTTGATGGACGTTGCGCTTCGGCACGGTGTGAGCGATTTTTCCATTAAGAAATGGCGAGACTTTTTCGAGCTGAAAAAGCTATTCGACGGCAAATGCGGCTGCAATATCTATTCGTTCCTGCCTAACGTGGTGGAAAACACCTTCAAAGATTTATAAGCATAACCGTAATTACATATAATAATTACGTGAAATCTCGAACCAAAACGTCGCTCGCGCAGGTCGTTATCGGCACGCTATGCGCGGCAATGATAGCGCTGTGCGGACTGTTTATGTCGAGCGGAAGCGTGTTGCTGTACTGCTCGGCGGTGGTTGCGCTTAGCGTTTTCGGCGTGGCGTTTTGCGCGGTGGACGGCGAGAAGTATCCGCACGCGTCGCGCACAATGCTCGTTTGCGCCGTGGTCGCCGCGGTCGTCGTCGGGTGCTATATATTATATATAAAGACGGGACTGTCGCAAAAGTTCACTGACTTCGACGCGCTTAAACAGTTTATACTCGATAGCGGGTTTTGGGGCATTGCGATATTCATAGGGCTGACGGTGTTCCAGGTAGTCGTACTGCCTATACCCGAAGCGGTAACGATTCTCCTAGGCGTTGCGATATACGGCGCGACTTGGAGCTTCGTGCTGTCTGTTATCGGCACGATAATCGGCTCGCTCATATCGTTCGTGCTCGGCAAGGTGTTCGGGCGCAGACTGTGCAACTGGATGTTCGGCGAGGAAACGACCGAGAAGTACGCTAAGCTGCTGGGCGACAAGGGGAGGTTTCTATTCATAATCATGCTGCTGTTCCCCGCGTTCCCAGACGATATGCTGTGCATGATAGCGGGGATAACGACGATGAGCTACGCGTACTTTACTATCGTATGCCTAGTTACGCGCCCCGTCATGATCGGGCTGACCGCGTACCTCGGCAGCGGCGCGATACCGTTCTCGGGCTGGGGAATACCCGTATGGATAGCAATAGTGTGTTTAATGTTCGTTGTGTTCGTGGTCGTGAGCAAGCTGAAAACCAAGATGGAAAACGGCAGGCGAAAGAATTAAAAGTATTTTTGTAGGCGGTCATTTTTTACTTGACTTTTACGGCAAGCGGTGGTAGAATGAAAATAATTTAATACTTGCCTTGCGGACAAGTAGCCGCGAAGAGCTTTTCACAGAGAGTAGGGCAGAGCTGAGAGCCTTATAAAAGCGTCGCCAAGCGAAACCACCGCTATCACGGCAAGACTGCTTGAAGTTATCAAGAAAACGAGGCGCTGATATCGGCGCGAAGTAAGGTGGAACCACGGAATTACAGCCGTCCTTATATATTAAGGACGGTTTTTTATTTGTACCGACAGGAGGACAACATGAACATCACACTTAAAGACGGAAGCGTTATCGAAGTCGAGAACGGCGTTACCGCGTACGAGGTAGCAAAACGCATAAGCGATAATCTTTACCGTGCCGCGCTCGTTGCGCGCGTGAACGGCGAGCTCGTCGATCTCAAAACGCCGCTTACGAACGATTGCACGCTCGAAATATTGACCTACCGCGACGACGACGGCAAGACCGTTTACCGCCACACCGCCGCGCACATACTCGCGCAGGCGATAAAGAACGTATATCCCGCGGCTCAGCTTGCGATAGGTCCCGCGACGGCGACGGGGTTCTACTACGACGTAGACCTTCCGTTCGCCATAACCATGGACGATCTCGAAGCGGTCGAGAACGAAATGAACGAGATAATCGCTGCTGACCTGCCTATCGAGCGTGTAACAGTCACGCGCAAGTCCGCGCTCGCGCAAATGCAGGGCTTCGGCGAGGGCTACAAGATGCAGCTTATTGACGAGCTTCCCGCGCGCAGCAAGATCTCGCTCTACCGTCAGGGCAACTTCGTCGATCTTTGTCGCGGTCCGCACCTGCCGTCGACGGGCAAGGTCAAGCACGTAAAGCTTATCCAGCTCGCGGGCGCGTACTGGAAAGGCGACGAGCATAACAAAATGCTCACGCGCATTTACGGCGTGGCGTTCGAGAAGAAATCCGAAGTCGAGGAATACCTCGAAAAACTCGCCGAAGCGAAGAAGCGCGACCACAACAAGCTCGGGCGCGATATGCAGCTTTTCATGACCGAGGAGCGCGTCGGTCAGGGCTTGCCGTTGTTCATGCCCAAGGGCGCGAAAATGATGCAGATAATGCAGCGGTTCGTCGAGGACGAGGAAGAACGCCGCGGGTATATGCTCACTAAGACCCCGTACATGGCAAAGAGCGATCTTTACAAGCTTTCGGGTCACTGGGATCACTACCGCGACGGTATGTTCATAATCGGCGACGAGGTGATGGACGACGAAGTGCTTGCGCTCCGTCCCATGACCTGTCCGTTCCAATACATGATTTATAAGAACGGCTTAAAGAGCTATCGCGACCTGCCGTGCCGCTATGCCGAAACGAGTACGCTGTTCCGCAACGAGTCGAGCGGCGAAATGCACGGGCTTACGCGCGTAAGACAGTTCACGCTCGCCGACGGGCATACCGTATGTACGCCCGAACAGCTCGAAGACGAGTTTAAGAGCTGTCTCGATCTTTGCGAATATATGCTGAGCGTATTCGGCTTGCGCAACGATATTTTCTATCGTTTCTCGCGCTGGGACCCGAAAGACAAGGAAAAGTATATCAACGAGCCCAAGAAATGGAAGGCGGCGGAAGATACTATGAAGCGTATCCTCGACGATCTCGGCGTGGAGTACGTGGAAGGTATAGGCGAAGCGGCGTTCTACGGTCCGAAGCTCGATATCCAGTCGCGCAACGTTTACGGCAAGGTCGATACGCTCTTAACCATTCAGATAGATATGTTCCTCGCCGAGCGGTTCGACATGACCTATATCGACGAGAACGGCGAAAAGAAAACACCGTACATTATACACCGCAGCTCGATCGGCTGCTACGAGCGCACGCTTGCGCTTCTTATAGAGAAGTTCGGCGGCGCGTTCCCGCTGTGGATCTCGCCCGAACAGGTGCGCGTAATGTCGCTTACCGAGCGCACCGCCGACAAGTGCAAGGAGATAACCGACGAGCTTAAACGCCGCGGCATACTCGCAACCCTCGACAACCGCAACGAGAAGATAGGCTATAAGATCCGCGAAGCGCAGGTAGATAAAGTTCCGTATATGCTCATAATAGGCGATAAGGAAGCGGAGAGCGGCATGGTCTCCGTCCGTCACCGCAACGATAACCTCGGCGTTATGACTTTCGACGAGTTCTACGTTAAGATCAGAACGGAAATCGACACGAAAGCGATTAATTAGTTTTTTCCCTACTTTCTTTTTCGAAAGAAAGTAGGCAAAGAAAACTTACATTATAGTATAAAAGAGTGGTTTAGATGAACCACTCTTTTTGTTTTAAACTTAAAGTTTTCTTGGTTACTTCTTTTTCAAAAGAAGTAACAAAAATCACTCATCGTCGTCATCTCTATCGCGGAGCTTGACTTTATTAACGACGTCGCGGCGGATCTCGTCGCTCATAGCGGCGTAATGCTTGCGCGTGGTGTTGACGTCCTTATGCCCGAGCACGTCGGCGACTACGAAAATATCATGCGTTTCGTGATAGAGCGTAGTGCCGTAAGTACTGCGCAGCTTGTGCGGCGTAATCTTCTTGAACGGGGTAGTTACCTTGGCGTACTTCTTGACCATCAGCTCGACGGCGCGCGGGGTAATGCGCGTGCCTTTGTTGGAAATGAACAGTGCGTCATGATCGGTCACGCGCTTACCGAACGGAGTTTTTTCGAGGATCTGGTTATCCAGCCAATCGATATACTTGCGCAGCGCGTCCGCGACTTCCTCGGAGAAATACAAAATCGAGGTGCTTCCGCCCTTGCGCGTAACGACGAAGCTGTTATCGGAAAAAATAATATCGGTGCGGTTAAGCCCCACGCACTCGCTTATACGAATGCCCGTGCCGAGGAACAACGACAGCATAGCCTCGTCGCGCACGGCGGTCTTTTCGTGAAAGCTTTTTTGCCGCCCCGTAAGATTATCGCCGTTCTCCGCCTCGTCGAGAATATCGACGACCTCGTTCACGTCCAACCGAATGATCGGCTTTTGGTGGATCTTGGGCGTGTCGACCTTGGTCATGATGTCGAGCGGCAGTTTTTCCTTTTTATAGAAATACTTAAACAGCGCGCGGAGCGACGAAACCTTGCGCTCCTTGGCGTGCTCCTTGCAGCTGTGCTTTTTGCCGTCCAGCGTGTACGACGAAAGATAATCGATAAATGCCTCGACGTCGGTGGGCGTTACGCGTTCGAGATCTCTCAAGGTAAGCTCTACTATCTGCTTGTCGCGGAAGCGGTAGCGCGTGAGATAATCGCAAAAGACCCGAATATCACGAAGATATCCGAGCCTTGTAAGCGGCATCGTCCGCATCGATATGCCTACGTTAAACTCTCTTGCGAAGTCTGGCAGGGTATCGAGCACGTCGGCGATCGCCGCAAGTGTTTTCTCGTTTCTTTGGTCGAAATAGGTAGAACTCATTGTGCATCTTCCGCAACGTATTCGATAGTGCCGTCGGCGTAGTTGCCCGTCTTTAACAGCGACATGAAGATCACTTCGCTGATCGGGATAAACAGTGCGTAGGCGAGCGGAATAACGAGCGATGGAACGTACGCTACCGAGAACGCGATAGGCATACCCCAAATAAGGTTCAAGCAGTAGATAACGACGGCGACCTGCACCATGACCACACAGCGAATAATGATCGAGAACTTAAAGTTGACGTTTATCCGCTTCGTGCGGTCGGGATCGCCCGCAAACCGTATTACCGCCGTTATGAACAGAAGAATAGGGAACAGTCCCGCAACGATATACAAAACGTAGTCGTACTTCATTCTCATTTTCAAGCCGACGTAGAACGTAAGGAACAGTATAAGTCCTACAAGGAACATGGACGCGCACATAATGGTGTAGTGCGTCATGAGTAGGCGATTGCTGTAATACCTGTACCGTCTGGTGTATTCCCGTGCCGAATTGTTATGCTCGCGGATCTGAACGTCGTTGCCCATATCGAGCGCGGCTTGGCGAATACGCGCAAACCTCTCGTCGGTCGGCTCCTCGGCGGCTGCGATCGCCGCTTGCTCAGCTTGAACGGGCTGTTCGCGCACGGCAGGTCGGGCGATCTGCGACCTGTCTACCAGGTCCGAAAGAACGGTCTTGTACTCGCGGCGCGCAGGGCTCTCTTCCTCGGCAATGCTGAATCCTATGTCCTCGCGCGGCGGAGTATATACCTGCTTGCTCTGCGCGGGCGCGGGCATTGCCGTTTGAACGGGTGCGGGCGGCGCAGGCTGAGGTATTGGCGCGGGCGGCTCGGTATGAACCACCGGCGCGGGTTGTTGGGTCTGAACGGGTGCGGGCGGCGGGGGAGTGGGCCGAGTTGCCTTGGTCGGCGCTTCCTCGTACCTGCGGTACTCGTCGGCATAGCTCCTGCCTCGTTCGTTGTTATAGCACCTATCTATTATAGACCGCGGATCGAGCGCAGTCACCGTTTGCGGTATTTCTTGCTCGTCGGGTTCTTCGGCTTGTCCGTATTCGTTATTGAACTCGTCGGCAGTTTCGTCCTCGTCCAAAATCTCGGCAGGCTCGTCCGCCGCTTCCGTTTCCGCTTCCTCGGTTTGAGTAAGAGAGAATATATCGGTCTGAACGAACTTTTCGGGCTCGGGCTCGTAGCTTACGACGGGCTCGGCCGCTTCCTGCTCGGTTTCTTCTATAATAGGTTCGTCAATAACGGGCGACGCCTGTTCCTCGATAGGGGGGAGGGGCGCGGCTTCCTCTTTCGGCTTTTTGGGACGGGGCTTGGGCTTGCGCTTAGGTAGCGCGTAGCCGTCGTCCTCCACGTCCGAAAAATCATTATCGGGCTGAATGAACACCGCAGGTTCGTTGCCCGTAATAAGCTCGCCGAAAAGCGCGGTAGTGCGCTCGAACTCGTTTTTATATTTAAGGAAAACCTCTCTGCCGCTGTCGGTGAGCGAGTAATACTTGCGCCTGCCGCCGTCCGATTCGGCGTTATCCCAATAGGACGAGATAAACCCTTGCTTTTCCAATCTTTTGAGGCACGCGTAAACGGTGGGCTGTTTGATTTCCCACTGTCCGTCGCTCCTTGCATTGATCTGCCTTATAAGATCATAGCCGTAGCGGTCGCCTTCGTATAATATTTTAAGTATAATGGTGTCGACGTTACCACGAATTAAATCGCTTTCAGCCATTTTTATACCTCTATACAGTATTATACAATACAATTTTGCTCGTGTCAATGTTTTTGCGAATAAAAAAATTAATCGTTATGTCGAAAAAGCTCTTAAAAGTATTGACAAATTGTGAACAATGTGTTAACATTTACCTGTATACATACGTAATTGTGAACAAATTGTGAACAAACTGTTAACACAAACAATTGTCCAAAGAGGTGAAAAGTATGAAACGCCATACAACCGCAACCTATAATAAAGAAAAGAGAACGATAGCCCGCGCGGTTATCGCTATCGCCACGTTCATAACGGCGTTGGCGATAGCCGTCACTTGCGCGCTGTGCTTTAATGCGCGATCAGCTGAAATGAACGTCGGCAATTCTGCGAACGAGGTCACGACTTCCGTGACCAACAGAACGGCGGGCGGCGATTTCAGCGCGGCGGGCGCGCTTGCAAAAGGCGATACGTTTACTCTATCGTATGCGGCAAGCAACGATTATTCTATAACCCTTCCTGCGGGCGGAACGTTTACGTTCGAGGTATGGGGTGCGTCCGGCGGTCAAGGCTATTCCGTGAGCGGCGCAGGCGGTAAAGGCGGTTATACCAAAGCTACATACAAAACCACGGCAAAAACCACAATTCACGTAGTAGTAGGCGGCGCCGGTGTCACGTGGAGCGGTTCGAATAAAACCAATGCCGGCGGATACAACGGCGGCGGCAACTCTCAGTCCCAGCGTACTTGCTCGCACGGTAGCGGTTCTGGCGGCGGCGCTACGCATATTGCTACGGCGGCAGGCGAATTATCGGGCGTTTCGAGTAGTTCGGTGCTTATAGTAGCCGGCGGCGGCGGTGGCGCGGGTAACGCGTCATATGCCGGCGGCAACGGCGGCGGAGATACTTCCGGCGTTACGGGCGAGATCGCGGGGCAAAATTCGGGCAATGCGGGTAGCAACGGCGGTTACGGTGGCGGTAGCGCGAGTAGCGGCGCGGGAAGCGGTAAGGGCTCCGGCAGTACTTATCCGGGTTCTGCGGGCTCTTTCGGTAAAGGTGGTAACGGCGGTACTGCTTCTAACTATAACGGCGGTGCCGGCGGCGGCGGTGGTTATCACGGCGGTGGCGGCGGCGCCGCGCCGAGTACGTGTGCATGCCATCCCGGCGGCGGCGGCAGCAGCTACGTAATGAGCGGGCTTACGAATACCGTTTTCAAATCGGGACAGCAGTCCGGTAACGGTCAAGCCATAATAACGGTCGACGAGGTCAACCAAAACCCCACGAGCAAGAACGCTACTAACGTAGCTATAAATGCGCGCGGTACGACTTCTACGGCTATTGCGGCAAGCACGATTGCGCAAGACCCCGATCCTGCTAACGCTTCGACGACCGCAACGACGGCATCCGTTTATTTTACTGCCGGATCTTCGTCTAACTATGACACTCTTCCTGCGGCTAATGCGGGACTTTGGGTCAACGGTACGAGCACTGTCGCTACAACGTACTTCGATTGGACGTGGGCAGCGTCTACGTTAACCATAACGAAAGTTAAGAAATATCCGCGCGTCGGTGTGGACGGCTGTACTACAGAGGGCGTATTGACTCTTTATACCAAGGTACGCGATAGCTTCGGTACGACCACTACCCGCGGTACGTCGACTATTTCGTTTACCGTTAAAGTCGCGGTCAATACCATTGCGCTGAACGTACTCAATACGGCGAATTATAACTCGGGTCCTTCGACGGGCGTTTACAGTTCTACGCTCGTTCCGTCTACCGTTGCCGATAATACCAGATACAGTACGGCTACGGGCAGGCAAACTATATTTATAAAGAAAGCGCTTGCCGTTAACGAGTCGGTAACTATCGCAGCTTCCGATATAGTGGGCGGCACGGCGAAAGTGAACGCTCTTGACACCCCCGTTATATCGCTTTACAATACTTCGGCGTTTGTAAACACATTTACGACCAGAAAGTATAAGGTTGACGAACTCGATAATAATACTAACAAGCTTACAGCTTACTCCAACGTTTCAACTGCAATTCCCAACGCCTTCACTCAGATTACGATCACGGCGGTGGCGGTTGACAGCGCATATCAGGTTTTGCCTATAAGGATATATGCGGTCGAAGGAACTACCGTAGGCAGTATAGTAAATAATTGCGCGGCGGGAGTGGGATATATAGACGTAGACGTAGTATTCCTGCTCGAAAACACGCGTCCCGTTTTGAGCTCGGCGAGTAACCTCGTTGATTTAAACGTAGGAGAGACTAAGTCGCTCACGCTTTCCTCGTACATAACCGACGTCGACGGTATAGACGCGTCGTCGCATACGATTTTATCGGTTAAAGTACCCGAAAATGAGGTAGTGCAGGTCAGCAACCGTAGCGGTTCCGTTCAAAAGAACGTAATCGGCGGCGGTGCGGCAAGCAGCTATAATGTCGGTTCCGGGTCGCTTCACACGAACGTTCTTACCAATGCATATACCAATACCTCTACGGGATTCAGTTCGTATATTGCGTACAACGCCAAATCTCCCGTATCGGGTACGTCTGCAAACCAGGCGTTTATGAGCTTTACCTATACGGGCAACAACAATACGCTCAGCGTTACCGGTTTAAGATCGAGCTTTAACCAGTACTTGAGCGGAAGAGCGAATGCGCTCGGGCATTTCTATCTTATCCTCAATATTAAAGATACGCGCAATGCCGCGGATACGGGTATTTGGCTGCCTATCGCGTTCCGCGTAGGTTATAATACCTCGTGGACTCCGACGGCTACCGTCACCGCACCCAATTCGCTAACGGGTCAGTCCACTTCGTCCACGTACCCGACCGCTTCGGGCTCGGTAGGGCAGTCGTTCTACTTTGCGCCCATGGCGATCAATAACGGCACTTCCAAGGTCGTAGGTCAGTATTCAAACGGTTCGTCCTACACCAACTCCGGTTTGCAACCGCTCGCTATCGACGGCGATAACTTTACCACCGACACCGGCACTGCGACTTGGGGAGCAAAGACCGTAGGCTTTAACGAGTTCCTTCGACTTAACTCGTTCAGCGCAATCGACTTTGTCAAAACGGTGAGCGAGGACGGCGCGACGGGTAACGCCACGAGCGCTCAAAACAAATACGTTAAAGCCGAAACTATCGATATTTACGTTCCGAAAACCTCGTTCAACGGCGGCAGGGTCGTTGTCGACGCCGATACGGGCTTGGCGAGCGACGGGCGCACGCATATCTTACTTACCGCGGACGGCGATTACTATAAGACCTCGGGAATTAAGCTGACTCTGCTTTCGGCTACAATGAATAGGTATTTCTACGGCACGGTAGGAGTTATTGACAGCGCCAAGAAAACCGTTACAGGTATCAATATAGCAATTCGCGTAAACAACCGCACTCCCGTAGGCGAGGAGGACGCAACCAAGGTTGCTACCGAAAGCGTTTACAGTGACTACGAATACAATAAGGCTCAAGGTAATCCGCCTACTATAACCTTTAAGATGCCACTCGGCGAAAAGATCATCGTTACGCCTTACGACTTTATAAGCGATCCCGATATGGCAAACCATGCGGGCGAGTCCAACATTATCCCCAAGTTCACGCTTAACGGTGTGACGGGCAGGTATGTGGCTTCCACCGGTATGCTCATAAGCGGTGGTACGGCCGCTGACGGAGGTGTGGAGTTTAACGGGCTTTACGATGGCACTACATATAACGTAAACAATTACGCCGACATGCTTAAAGCGATCAACGGAACGAATACCGTTAAAAAGGTGAGTTCGACCACTGCGGGCAACGTTGCGGGTGCCTCTGCAGTTGCCAATGCCGGCGTTTACCGCGATAAGCTGTTCTTTACGCGTTCGTCTGATACGGCCGACGCGTATGCGTTCAACCCCACAAGCTTCAATAATATCAATTCCACGGCCACTAATACCAACGGCTTTATTACGTACAGCTTCGGTTCGAGCGTTAAGCTTGCGGGCGAAGCGACTGCGCAGAACATTGACTTTATAGTCATTTCGTCCATATCGCGTACTTCGCAGCCTGCGTATATCGACCTTACCGTGCGCGACCGCTACGGCGACGGCACGGACGGTGCGGGCTCTATTCGCGTTCGTATTAAGATCGAGGTTATCAACACCGCGCCGCAGATTAAAAATGCCAACCGCGTTGTTTCACTTGCGGCTGCGCCCGTCGATAACAGCGGTACCGTCATTCCTACGGCTATCACGCTTCCCGCCAACGGCAATAACGACGCTAACGGTCTTATGGTCGACCCCGATAAGGATACGCCCGACTTTGTTACTTCGAGCGGACTTCTCGTTGCGAGCAAGCGAGGCATTACCTACGACGAGTGCACATCGTTCGACGACTTTATTTCCGATCCCGACAATGCGGTGTTCCTTACCGACGGCAACGGAAAATCGCTCGATAACTACATTACGGCTACGCTCGATTCGCGTTACCAAATGACTGTTACCGCGCTCAGCTCGACCAAGGCTATTGCGGGCGGCGTGTACGTTTACTTCTATGTAAACGACGGCAACGGCGGTACCTCGCTCGGCTTTATCCAGATAGAGGTCGTGGACTCTGCGCCCGAGCTCAATACCGACGAGAACTACGGCTTTAACGAGTTCGAGGACGGACAGACCGGCGAGGACTCGGCGGGGCAGACTGTTGTGGAGAAGCTTCCTACCTGGACCATCGAAACGACGAGTACGGCGGATATTTCGCGTAACCGCTATATCGTCGGTTCGGAAACATCTATCGATTATCTTAAGGCGTTCGGCGCGGTTGACACCGATATCAAGCTTATTGCGACCGATGCGGACGGCTTGCATAACAACGTTCTTCTTTCGCCCATGCTCGAAGCGGCGGACGGCGATAAGTACGTTAATAAAGAGCTTCCCGAAGCGAACGGCGATGGCTCGGTTACGATTAGCAGGGCGTGGTTCAAGTCTGCTGTTCCCGATGTAACGTACGGCAATACTTTTGCCGAGAACGCTAACTCGATTGCGGCAACAGTTTATTACAGAGTTAAGAACGTAGACGGCACGGTATCGACTTCCGCCGAAATGAGCGGATATACCGCGCAGATGATGTACTATCACAACGGCACTTGGCTTACCATTACCGAATTTGTCGACGCAGTGTTCGGATCGGGCAACGATAACCTGTCCCTAAACAATCTTTCGACCTATATAGACGGCAAGGGTCGTTTCGTTTACCCGTACTGGGCGCTTCGTTTGTACGCGCCTACCGGTATGGCGAGCAACAGTCGTGTGGCTATTAAGCTTTCGCTCCGCGACGAGGCGCATCTCGGCGGCGACACCGCGGGTATTGCTACGGCGTATCAACCGCTTAGAAGCGACACCAGCGGCATGAATGTAATCGGCGCGCTCAAAACCACCGTTTATCAGTATATCGCGTCCACCGGTATTCGCACCAAGGACGAATTCTCCAAGTACAACGATTACTACGTGGTCGAGCATACCAGAACGGACGGTTCGGAAGCCTCGACCAAGGCGTACTACTCGACCTACGACGGCGTTAAAACCAACGCGTATGGCTACGGCGCTACTATCGGATATAAGGTGGTAGACGGTGTTGCCATGCTCGATACTGCTGCTACCGGGAATAACGTTATTAAAGCGGCTAGCGGCAACGAAGACGGCACCAAGGCGGGCGCGACTGCGGGTACCGAGTATAAGACGGGCAACGAGAAACTGGCAGGCGCGTATAAGTACGTCGATACGATAGAAATTCCCACGGCTTCGGTCGATCTTAACGATACGGCTAATACCGTTTACGTACCTATGAGCTTCTTCGGTATGATGAAGGACCTTATCGGTATCGACGACCAGACCGTCGACGGCGGCGTTGTTTACAGCGATAACTACGTCGGATACAACGTAGGCTCAAACGGCACGCCGTATGTGCGCGGCACTATCGACGATATCGCTTCCGCTATATCCATTACGGACGGTGACGATATTTGGACGGGCGACGAGCTTAACAGTAACCCGTATGTTACGATCGGCGCGTTTGACGATTACAGCAAGACCGGCATTACCAGCAGCTTAACCAAATTCATCACGACAAGCAATACTGAGACTGTAAGCTATCCTTACTACAACAACCGTTTGGCGGTTCTTACAGTGGACGGCGACGACCATCTCAACAACCTTTACATGGATCCGACCAACAGAAACAGCTTCGTCGGCGACGGTAGAATAATGTATCTCGAAGATCAGTCGGTTAAGCTCCAAGAGCATAACTTCGGTCTGACTTTCAATAAAAAGAATATGCGTACGGGTACGCGCGATCTTACGATCACCATCAACCTTGCGCGTGCAAAGTGGACTTCCTCGTACAGCGGCAACGTTGACGTGGGCGAGACCTCTGCCGATGTAGAGAGCAATACACGTTCTGTTACCGTTAAAATTCATATCGAAAACGCCAAGCTCGAACTTTCGCAAGCACGAGCGGGCGACGGCACGGCGCTTCAATACGACGGCAATACCTACTATGTAGACGTTACGCTCGCTACCGCGGAGTCGCAGTCGTTCATGCTTGTTCGTCGCGGCGAAAGCGGCGTCGAGTCCGGCAACGCTACGTACAGCTATGCAAGCAAGCTGGCTTACACCGACGCCGACTACGGCATTGTAAATTCCACGACCTACCGCGACAACGCATACTTCTACGCCGACTCGTTCTCACGGCTCGGCAGCTGGCTGTCCGGCGAGGGCGCATACACGCGTGCTGTGGAATATGACGACGATAATAATTTGTTCGTTCATACGGCTGTCAACGCCACGGAGGAAAATAAAGACCAGAAGTCGATGCTCAACTACTTCGGCGGCGATATGAGCAAGCTTAATACCGATGCGAAGGTAGAAGCGTTCCAGCCTAACGACGGTATGTACGGCACGAGCAACGACGGTTACAGCAGCTACTTCAACGCTTCGCTCGTCGATAACGGCAAGGTCATTAACATTATGGCTACCCGTAAAACGTTCATCAATGAGGACGCGTTTGTAAAGGACGAAGAGTTCAACGAAAATACCGCTACGATAGACGACGTTAAAGCCGAATACTTAAAGCGCGGACTTATTGCAGAGTGGGATGCGAGCAACACCGCCAAGTTCCAGCCTAGTAGGGTTTACTATCCGTTCCGCGTAATCGTTTACGACGATTGTGGTGCAGGCTTTACCGACGGTTCGTATACCTCGATAGAGTTCCGCGTTCAGATCGGCAACGCCAAACCCACGCTTAAAGGCGTAGGCGAAGCGTCCACGCTTACCGGCGCGCAGAAAGGCGACCGCACTTACAGCGTTAACCTTGCGGTCGGCAACAGCATAACTTTCAACCTGTACGACTTCATCAGCGATCCCGATATTACCGCTTCGGGTAGTGGCAGCTCGCTTTTGACCAAGAACGAGTTCCTCAATCTCCGTAATGTTTATATCGAAACGGGCGATTACCTCGATTCGCCGTTTGCGCACGACGATTATTTGAATAAGAAAAAGACTTACGATCCCAATAACTCGGCGCTAAAAGAGGACGGAAGCGGGTATTACCGCGACGGTGGCGGCTTCTCGCCCCGCGGCGACAAAACGCGCGACGTTATAATGTGGATGGATACCGCGAACACGGATATTAACAGTAACAGCGTTCCCGGCACCAACAACATAACGTTCACTGTTAACAGGCGTACCACCTCCGTCATCAACGGCTCGGCGGTATCGATCAACGAGTACAGGTTCACGCTTAAATTCTACGACGGTTCGGACGAGAGCGGAGCTTATACAAGTAACCTTACGTTCATTATCAACATTACAAACCAAACGCCCAGAATTACCACTACTACGCGTAACTTCACCATGCATTCGGGCGACGACCTTACTATTCTCACAACGTACTACGATACCTTCCTTGGCGGCGATAATTCGTCCTATGTATACTCGTCTACCAAGACGGCGTACGATAGCTACATTAAGGGCAGTAACTACCAAAGAAACGGTATGGGACGGCACAACGCCGTCGGCGCCAAGACCGAGAACGACACCTCGGTTTGGTACTATTCAAACATTACGAGCTCGGAGTACGACAAGGTCGTTACCAACAGCGATATCAACCGCGAGTATAACGATGTGCGTTACCACCTTGGCTTCTTCGGCTTGGCTGACGACGACACGCCTTGGCAGTTGCGTATTTCCGGCTTCTCGTACTATAATGGTTCGGGCGCTAAGATAAATGTTACAGACGAGTTTAGGCTCGCTTCGGAAGGCAGCACGACTTCGGCAAGTATGCCGCTTGCGCTTCGCGTACAGGCGCTCAGAGCTTGTACCAATGAGCCGCTTATCGTTACGATTGATGACGGCGAGGGCGGCGTGATTTCGTGCACACTGTATTTCACCGTTATTAGCTCGTCGCCGGTTGCGTTGTCTAAGGACAATCCGACCGAGGCGAAAACTGTCGCCGACGCGGGGCTCGAATTCGATACGGTAGAGAGCTCGACTTCGGCAGGTTCGTTCAGACTCTACACTGTGCCGTCGAGTAATTCGACCTACGCCGTAGCGGGCGAGAATAAGTCAGCGCGCAATGAGTACACCATCTACATGACCGACGTCGCCAAGGATCCTGACGGCGATACCGAAACGGCTAACATGACTTTGTACGGCAACGGCGAGTTTGCAGTAAGCGGCAACCCGCTCTCGCTCGGCAGCGACGGTATTTATCATTCGGAATGCTTCGATATCCAGATACTTTCGGGCGGCAAGGCGTTCAAGCTGACAGCCAGGGATTATAATCCGAGCATTCCTTACGAAACGCTCAGCTTCCGAGTTGCGGATGCGGGCAACGGTGCGTACGACAACTCTATCGAGATTACGCTTAACGTTTATACGCTGTACTCCGATATGACCAACGCGTCTGCTGCGGCGCTCACGGGCGACAAGCTCACTGCGTACTTAGAGGGTAGCGAAGTCGTCAACGTTAAGTCGTACGACGCTTATTACAGCGCGTCTGGCGCGGTTAAGTCGACTTTCGCACAGCTCAAACTGAGCGGCAACCAGGGCAACGACGGTAATAACGTTTCGCCCATAGCCGACCCCGACGTTAAGACGGTCGGTTCGGAATATTATACCACGCGCCTTTATGCGCTTATGGAAGTCGACGGCAATGCGTTCAAGGCGATTTCGAGCAAAACGCTTGCAAGCAGCTTTACGATCAACAGCGCGCGCGGCAATTTCTATCTCACAAACAGAAGCTCGTTCGATCGCTATCTTATCGGCGGAATTCAGTACGACGGCGTAAATGCGACTGTTTTGTCGCGCAACCCCGAGGCCGCCGGCAGCCTTATCGAGGTCAACAAGTACGTTGATTTTGAGTTTGCACCGGATGGCTCTGCTATAATGTTTACTCCCGTTGCTTCCACTCTCGACAACAAGAACATTCTGCTCTACGTCGAAACTGAGAAGTACGTGGACGACAGCCGTAGCATTAAGCGCGACGACGCCGCTCTTTCGGCCGGCGCTGTGTTCAGGCTTAACGTTCAAGACTCCGCGCCGCAAACGCTGACCGCAGCCGGCATGACAATCGGTATCAATCAGGTTGTTTCGGGCTATGCGGGCGAGGACGTTAGGCTCACTATCCACAACGAGAGCGATCCGTTTAACGCAATGTTCATCGACTCCGACGCGCGTGATATCGTAACTATCAAAAAGTTCGACGACGCTGCGTACGAGAAAGCAATGAAAAAGGCGATTGCGCTTTATCCCGATCTCGACTGGAATAAGGACGACAAGAGCAAGCCTCGTGCGTTCTCCGTTGACGTGGACAGCGCGACCAATGAGCTCGTAATACATATCAACCGCAGGGTAGATATATTCGAAAACAACAAGTATATGCCGTCGGTAACGTTCCCGATCGAATTTACCGGCGTGGATATCTTGGGTGCGTCCGCTACGTCGGTAGTAGAGCTTACCATTTACAATACCGAGGCGCAATCGGTCAACCGCTACGTTGCTCAGTACGACAACTTGACGGGTGTTGGTTATACGTTCGACGTAGATGATAACGGTGAGTACAACATTAAGGCTTCACTCCAATACAGCAAGCCGCTCACCATTTCGCTTGCCGACTTCATGATCGATCACGATACCGAAATCGCGCCCAACTGCGATGCCGATTCGTACGTGTTCGCTTCGTCCACCCGCAACATTTATCCGTACGAGTACCTCGGCGAAGACGTTCAAAAGGTTTACTGGTTCGATACCTATAACGGTACTTACGATCCCGACAGCAAGGTCGAGCTTGCGACGGTTACGCCCGTCGGCGCAGACAAGTGGCACAGGAACGCGATTACGATCACGGCGACAAATACCACGCGTTCGCTTTCGGCGCGCACGTATCTGCGCATACTCGATAGGTCGACGGACAGCGATGACCGCGATACCGGCGTATTCGTAACGCTCGACATTACGGTCATGAACGACGCGCCGCACGTAAAAGAAAATATGTCGGCTACCACCGAGTACATGATCGGTTCCGAAACATCGACCACCGGCAGGCTGTTCTTCATAGGTGACTACGTAGCGGACAACAACGAGTCCGATGCTTCGGGCGACGTGTTGAGCGCGCAGACTCAAACGTACCTCCGCATATTCACGCACGAGCCACGTCAGGAGAACTTCGAAATCTATTCGATCAAATACGATACCGTCGCCGATGATAACATCGACTTCTACACCTCGTCCTTGTTCGAGGTTTCGAGACCGACCGAGCTCGACGAAGACCTGTTAGCCGAATACCTTGCACGCAAGGGCTTGGATGAGAGCTTTAAGGATACGTCCAACATCTACAATCAGTGGTTCGTTATTAAGCCTATAGCAGGGTACTACGGCAAGGGCGCTGTCGATATCACCATTGCGGACGGCGACGCCAATATCAGCCCCGACACCATGCTCACGACTTTCCGTATAAATATCGAGGTGCTTTACAGCCAGACCGAGGCGAATAACGAGCTTAATTCCGTTACGCTCGCTTGCTCCAAGTCGACGACGCTCGATATAGGCAGGCTTATGCCCGAGCTCGAAAACAAACTTAAACTCGATCTCGGCGGACAGAACAATGCCGAAGGCGATAGCCCCGAGGGCGATGAGGGCTCGGCTCTTACGAGCGCCGACGGAAACAGCGATACCTTCTCGCAATCGAGCTATTACGAACTTACGAGCGTTGAGTTCCAGAACGCTACCGACAGCAGCTACGCAACGCTCGAACGTATAGGCGAGTCCGCGGTATGGCGCTTGACTGCTAATAATCAGGTCACGTTCGATCCTATCCGCATCAACGTCAAGTACAGAATGCGCAACGATCCTTCGCGCGAGTACAGCAAGTATTTCAGATTTAACGTTATTGCCAACCAGTCGCCGCAGGCCAAGTACACCGAAATAACGTTCGTTCGTTACGATCGCGTCGGCGACGGCTTGCACGACCTCGACGACAGCAATACCGTTCGTCTCGAAGCGTGGCAGTTGTTCAGCGACGCCGACGATCCCGAGGGCGCGGCGATCCGCATCCTTAGCGTTAAGTCGCAGGTTTCGTCCATAGTCAAAGCTTCGTTGTCCGAGGACAAACGCTATATCGTATTTACGTTCGCCGCGCGCGGTAAATCGAATATTACCGTGGAAGTGACCGACGAAACGGGCGCGCCCGTGCTTCTGTCCTTCGTGGCTAAGAACGAGGACCTGCCCGCAGGTAGCTTGTGGTTGCAGATAAGGGCAAGCTTCGAGGGGAACACCCTGATTTGGGCGATAATAATCGGGTGCGTGCTGTTACTGCTTATACTCTTGATAATACTCATCGCAGTATTGCGTAAGCGCAAACAGGCGAGAGAAGAACTCGAAGCGCTCTTGGTTTCCGAAATGGAAATTGAGGAGCAAATGATCAAGCTCGCAGGCGGTCCCGCTCCTACCGATTACCAAAGCTTCGGCTACCTTCCTCCCTCCGTGACCATACAGCAAACTACCACTACTACCACGCAAATGCTCGGCACGGGCGGTAGTCCCGACCAGTCGACGCAGCCGATAGCAGAGCTTCCTCCGCCCGAGGACGGAAACGCGCAGTAAACCAAACCTAATAAAAAAGCCGTATCGAACGCAAATTTCGATACGGCTTTTTGCATTGACATAATTATAGGGTGGGTGTATAATAAACGTGTGAAGAATAACGGAAACAAAATGCGTCCTACCAAGATAGCATACATAACGCTCTTTGCGCTCAGTCTTGTCGCATTCGTGACGTGGATTATATTGCAAGTAACAAGCGTGTACGACGCCGCTAAGATTATGCTTAGGTTTGTCGCGCCCGGATTGTTTGTTTCGGCCATGATAGTCGCCCTTATCGATATTCATTTAAACCCGAATATGACAGATTGTGATAAATCACTTGCAAGAAAGGGCGTTATCGGTACGTTCGGCTGTGGTTTTTTGACAATCGTAGTATTGGCTATTATACCGATAATAATGATTTTCGGGTTTTGGATAATTATGATTATAGCCTACGGACAGGGGTTATAGTTTTTTTCTTCCTTCTTTGACAAGAAGGAAGCGAAGAAACTTTTACGTTAAGTAGAAAATAAATAAAAGCGTAGTTTTCTTTGCCTACTTTCTTTGTAAAAGGTAAGTTTTCGTTACTTTTTGAAAAGAATGAAGAAAAGAAACTTTTAAGTAAAATTGTTATCTTAAAACATTCTATGTTTTTTTCAAAAATGGCTCGGAGAAATTAATAACGATATGAAATTATTCGGGTGTAATGCTTGAATTAATATAAGCACATACCCGACACAAAAAGTTTTTTGTCTACCTCTTTTCAAAGAAGTAGGTAGGTTAGTAATTATATTTCTTTCTAAACCCTATGAGCAACGATACGGCAAGGATAAGCGACAACCCTTCCGCAACGATTGTGGCGCTCCAAATGCCGTTTATCCTGAAAATAAGCGGCATAACGAATATTGCGCCGATCTGGAATACAAGCGTGCGAGAAAGCGAAATAAGCGCCGAAATAACGCCGTTATTAAGCGCGGTAAAGAACGCCGAAGCGTAAATTCCGAACCCGCTTATAAGGAACGATATCGAATATATCCGCAGCGCAATAACCGCAAGATCAAGTAGCTCGCTGTCGTATCCGACGAAAATATACGCAAACGGCCTGGCAAGCGCCTCGGCAAGCCCTGTCAGCACAACCGCGGCGATGCCGTAGAACAAAAGACTTTTCTTGAACACGTTTTTCAATTCTTCGTGATTTTGCGCGCCGTAGTTGTACCCGATTATAGGCGTCGTTCCTACCGAGAACCCGAAATAACAGCCAATGTAAATAAAGCTTACGTACATTATCACACCGTACGCGACAACTCCCGCATTGCCTATATATTTGAGCAATTGAAAGTTGTACAGCACGCTTACCAATGAAGTAGACAGATTGGCAAACATTTCCGACGAGCCGTTGGAACCGGCTTTAAGTATAGCTTTAAAATCGAATTTCGGTCGGGCAAAATACAGTTTTTTACCTTTACGCACTAAGAAATAGGCAAGGGGAATACCGCCGCCGACGCATTCGCCGATAACGGTCGCAATCGCCGCACCCGTCGCGCCGAGCTTTACGACGTATATAAGCAGGAAATCCCCGATTATGTTCGTAACACCCGCGCCGATCGTTATGGCAAGTCCGAGCTTGGGTCGGTCGGCAACCGCAAAGAAATACTGGAAAAACGTTTGAAGAATGAACGGCGTAAGCCCTCCGAGCATGATCAGCCCGTACGTTACACAGTGCCCGTGTACTTCGCCTTCCGCGCCCAATAGCGTGGCAATTTTACCCATGAACGGCATGGTCAACGCCGTACAGGTAGCGGCAACAGCTGTTGTGATAATAAGAAGTCCCGAAAAAAACCGTCGAGCGTCGTCCTCGCGCTCCTCGCCGAAAAGCTTGGCTATAAGCGCGCAGCCGCCGCTACCCAATAAAAATCCGATCGAGCCGAGTATGTAAAAAATGGGCATAAATAGGTTTACCGCGGTAAACGCGTCGTCGCCCGCAAAATTCGACACGAATAACCCGTCCACTACGCCGTACAGCGAAGTGAAAATAACCATTATTATAGACGGTACTGCAAACCTAACGAGCCTGCCGAACGTAAACTTGTCCGAAATTTGTATGCGTGGCATAGCATGGGATATTGTATATGAATATAAAATAATTGTCAAGCAAAAAAGCAACGCCGAAAGAGCATTGCTTTGCAAATATCAAGGGGTCAAAAATAAGTAATTCATGTAAAAGCATTACTCGGGTGTAGTGCTAAAAAACACTTACGCAAATACCCGACACTAAAAGTTTCTTGCCTACTTCTTTTCAAAGAAGTAGGTTATATGTCTATATTATCGACTACGGCTTTACCCGTGGCTTTATTACTCAATCGCTTAATATCCTCGCTCGATCCCGCGACAACGATAATATCGTCGGCGAGCAGCTTGCAGTCGCCGGCGGGCGAGGTGATTATCTCGTCGCCGCGCTTGATAACGACAATGTTCACGCGCTCGGTATTGCGCAGATCGAGCTCGATAAGCGTTTTGTCTTGCCAGCGCTTAGGCGTGCGGATCTCTATCATGCGGAAGCTGTCGGCAAGAGTCATGATCTCGACAACGTTGGGCTTGGCGAGCGATTTGGCAAGCCGTTCGCCCATGGCTTCCTCGGGAATTATGACTGCGTCCGCGCCGATACGCTCGAGAACAAGCTTGTGCCGCTCGTCGTACGCCTTGGATATGACCTTGGGTATACCCATCTGCTTGCAAAGAAGGGTAATGAAAATGCTAGCTTCGATATTGGACGCGATACATACGATCGCCACGTCCATATTATTAATACCGAGCCGTTCGAGATTGCGTTCGTCGGTTGCGTCCATGCATACCGAATGCGTGCAGAACGGCGAGATCTCATTGACCTTTTCCTCGTCGACGTCAACGCAAAGCACTTCGGCGTCGTACTCGTACAACGCTTTCGTAAGGCTGACGCCGAACCGCCCGAGCCCGAACACTACGTATTGATTGTTTTTCTTCATGATAACTCCTATAAATCATCCTATCATAATATTCGACGACGGATACTTGATATGCGCATTATCGTTCTTGGTGAACATTAGCACAATACTGAGCGGCCCGAGTCGCCCGATAAACATGACCACGGCGAACACGTACAGTGCCGCGTTCGACAGGCTCGGCACAATCCCCATGGAAAGCCCCGTCGTAGTAAACGACGAAATCGTATCGTACAGAATATACCCCGTCGCAAGATCGGGATCGGTCGCGCCTATGATAATAACGCTTAACGCAATAAGCGCGGTCGCGAGTACGAGAATGGATAGTGCGCGAAGTCCTGCCTTAATGCTGATGCTGTGCTTGCCGATAACGATTTCGTCCTTACCGGTAAATCCCGCACGCGCCATAAGCAATATAACGAGGAATGTCGTCGTCTTGATGCCGCCACCGGTACTGCACGGCGACGAGCCTATAAACATTATAATCATGCTCATAACCATGCCGGCGGACGATAGTTTGGTTTGATCGAGTGATGAATAGCCCGCCGTCGAGCTAGCCGTGACAGCTTGGAACAAGCTGTTCAAAAGCTTCTCGCCGCCGTTCATGCCCGCAGTCGCGGCGGAATTGAATTCGGACGCGAAGAAGTAAAGCGTGCCGAACGCCATGATCGAGAGCGAAACGATAATGACCGCTTTCGTGTGGAAACGGTACTTCTTGTAGCGGAACTTGCATTTGAGAATATCGTCGATAACAGGAAAGCCGAACGAGCCGAGTATTGCTATAAGAGCGACGATAAGCAGTATGCCTATGTTTCCGTTGTAATCGATAAGCGAGCCGTACGGATTTGCCTCCGTGCCGAGAATATCGAATCCCGCATTGCAGAACGCCGATACCGAAGTGAACATTGCCTGCCACACGCCGACGCCACCGTTACGCACGCAGAAAAAGGGTATAAGCATGATCGTGCCCGCAAGCTCGATTATGCCCGTAATTATCATTATTTTAAGCACGAGCCGAACCACGCCCTTCATCTGGTCCTGTCCAAGCGCTTCCTGTATCGCTATTCTGTCTTTGAGCGTAATGCGCTTGCGGATGATTATGAAGAGGAAAGTCGCCATCGTCATGAACCCGAGCCCGCCGAACTGAATAAGCAAGAACAGTATCACTTGCCCGAATACGGTAAACGACAACGCAGTCGAGCTTACGACAAGCCCCGTGCCGCATACGCCGTTCATCGCCCAGAACACCGCATGAGTGAACGACATCCACTTGCCGTCGGTGTTGGAAATAGGCAACGCCAAAAGGAACGCGCCCACCAGCATTACTACGAGGAAGCCCAAAAACACTACTATCATCGGACGCATCCGAAATTTCTTTTTCATGTTTTTGTAGTGCGTCATTTGACCTCCGAAAGAATACACGACGCATTAGCAGCAATCGCGCGTCCCTCGCCGATAATACCGAGTTCCTCGGTCGTCGTCGCCGAAACGTTCACCCGCGAAAGCTCAATGCCGAGCGTGGTAGACAGGCTACGGCGAATATCGGGAATTATGCGCATAAGCTTGGGCTTTTGCGCCGCTATCACAGCCGAAACGTTCTCTATCGCGAACCCGTTAGCCTTGACCTTTTGTACAACTTCATTAAGCAGCTTCATAGACGAAACGCCGAGAAATTTATCGTCAGTGTCGGGGAAAAGTACGCCTATATCGGGTAGGTCCGCCGCCGACAGCAGTGCGTCCATGATCGCGTGCGTAAGCACGTCCGCATCGGAATGCCCGAGTAAGCCCTTGTCGTAATCAATTTGCACGCCGCCGAGTATAAGCTTGCGCCCCTCGACGAGTTTATGCACGTCGAACCCGATACCTACATGGCAGGCATGAGGAACGGCTTTTAAAAGATCGGCGGCAGTGGTTATCTTGATATTATCGTACGAGCCTTCTACGGCGCGCGGGGTAAAGCCAGCTTTCTCGTAAACTTCGGCGTCGTCGGTGAATACGCCGCTAACGCTCTCGTACGCCTTGAATATTTCGTTATATCTAAAAGTTTGCGGTGTTTGCATATTCATAAGCTCGGCACGGTTAAGGCTCGTAAGCGTTCCGTCGGGTCTGACTCGCTTAACGGTATCCACGCTTTTTACCGCCGCAATGCCGCTGCCGTATTCTATGGCTGATTGCACAGTGCGTAAAATAAGCTCTTTTGTGGCGTAGGGGCGCGCTCCGTCGTGTATAGCCACGATATCGCACCTGCACGCTTTCAGCCCGTTAAACACGCTTTCCGTGCGTGTAGCGCCGCCTAAAACGACCGAAACGCCTTTATACTCGTTCGCAATCGCGGTTATCGCGTCGAGATCGGTGGCCGAGCAAACGAGAACGATAGGCGATATCTCGGCTTCGTAAAAAGTATCAAGCACAGTCTCGATCATGGTTTTCGTGCCGAGCTTGTATAAAACTTTGTTATAGGCAAGCCCCGTGCGTTCGCCGCGCCCCGCGCAAACGATAACCGCACCGACGTTCGGCTTTTGGGACTCAGTGCATGATCTCATAAAGAGTGCTTGCGTCCTCCTTGGAAGCCTTGTCGTTAAGCGACTTGACCGTGAACTTAATAGGCGTCGAGCCGAGCTTGACCTCGACCACGTCGCCGACCTTCAAAACGTACGCGGGCTTTACCGATCTTCCGCCTACGTATACCTTGCCCGCGTCGCACGCCTCGGCGGCAACCGTTCTACGCTTGATTATTCTCGATACCTTTAAGAACTTGTCTATACGCATATCTTTTATTATACTACAATGCCGAGAAAAAGGCAAGCTAATCAATTAGGAATTAAAAATAAAGAAAATGCGACTATTCCCGTATTTAAAAATAATATTCTTTTCTTTTTGGTGTTTTGCCTATAAATACTTGACAAGTTAATGTAGATGAACTAAAATATAGTTAATCTATATGAATTAGTTTACGGAGTTAATATGGATAAGTATTTTGTTGCGAATGCCGTGCTTTCTGTTTTCAGCAAAAACTATATGGATCTGAAAAAGGATCTTCCTATACGTCCAAGCGAAATGGGAGTGCTTAATATCATTTCTAAAACGGAAGGTCCGCATACGCCCGTAATCTTAGCGGAAATGTTGAAGGTGTCGAAGCCGATGATCACAGCGCATATCACTTCGCTTGAAAATAAGGGTTATATTATCAAAAGTCCGTCGCCGCAGGATAAACGCGCCTATTACATTCTGCCGACCGAAAAGGCGAAGGCGCTTGTCGAAAAGGCGAGAGCTGATTTAGAGCGGAAGCTCGACGTTTTGACGAACGGGCTCGGGCAAGATGATTTTAACGCCTTGGTCGCGTTGGCGGAGAGAGCGAATAAAATTATGGAAGTTAGTAACTCGGGGGTGAAATAATGCAGAATAACGAAATCGAAAAAGCTATACCGTGGAACCCGTGGCACGGGTGCAAAAAAGTCAGTGCGGGTTGTAAAAATTGTTTTGTTTATAAAATGGACCAAAGATACGGCAGAGATACCACAGTAATCGAAAAGGGTAAAACCACCTATGAGCTTAAAGACAAAGACTGCCCGCCCAATTCTTTAATTAAGCTTTGCTTTTCTTCCGATTTCTTTATTGAAGAAGCGGACGGGTGGAGGGACGGCTGTTGGGATTTTATCAGAAGAAGAAAGGACTGCAAATTCGTGCTTACGACCAAACGCCCCGAGCGAATTAAAAACAGCGTTCCTTTTGACTGGGGCGAGGGCTGGGAACACGTTTATATGAGTATCTCCATTGAAAACCAAGAAATGGCGGATATTCGGCTCAAACATTTCTTGGAAGCGCCCGTTAAGCACAGAGAAGTTTTTTGCTCTCCGCTGATCGGTCCTATTTCTTTGGGAAAATACCTCGATACGGGATTGATAAAATGCGTGAACGTAGGCGGGGAAATGGCACCCAAAGCGGATGTGCGTCCTATCGAGTATGAATGGGTCAAGAATTTGTATTTGGAAGCAAAAGAAAGGAATATCGAATTTTATTTCCATCAATGCGGCTCGCTGTTTTTGAAAGACGGAGTGAATATCGGCAAATGGAATCTCAAAGACCAAATCGCTCGCGCCGAAGAAATTCAAAAAGAACTTGAAACCTTATACAAATAACGTAACGAATTTTACATAAAAAATCTCCCGAGCAAAATAGCCGAGAGATTTTTTTGTTCGTTAAGGCAGGTCCTCGCCGCCGTTGGGATGGTGACAGCGTTTGAGCCGTTTTATGCCGCGCACGCCGCCGCGAATAACGCCGTATTTGAGTATGCAGACGATCATGTATTCCGAACAGCTCGGCGTGTATAAACATCTGAGCCGTACTTTGTCGGAGGCAAACCTTTGATAGACCCGCACGAAAAACACCGGTATGGTCTTTCGCGCGAGGAACAGAACGATAACGCACGCGCCATCGCACGCTATTCCCGCAATGCTCTCGCTTGACAACGCGAGGTCAAGCGGTTCGCAAATAAGATACGCAAGGCAAAACGCCGCAAGCGCGATTATTGCCGCGGCAAGCACGAACCCGACCGCCGCAAAAGCGTTAAGCTTCGGTCTGTGCAGTTTGCGCTCCGGCGGGGTGGGGAAGAACTTAATATCGTTAAACGACCCCGGCGGGTGCATCGTAGTGATAAACTCGTCGTCGAAATTCATACGAAAAAGATTAAAGTAAAGCGACCGCACCTTTTTCGCGCGGTCGCTTGGTGATCACAAATCAAATAGATCAGTTGATTCAAGGAGCATTTTTGCTTGCTTGCAAGGGCAAAAATGCGACGCCGACAAATTAGGTGTCATACTGCGCCTCTTGGGGCGCAAGGCGCGCGTAGCGCGCGTCCGGGGCTTGCCCCGGGGTATAATACCTAATTTATTTTCTTTTCGCGCAGCTTTTGTTTCATGCCCTCGATGATCTGTTCGGCATTGGCAACGCCTGTTACCGAGCAAACGAAGCTGTCGCCGGGCACGATAAGCCCGAAGGTGTTGTAATCGGTGAGCTTTTTGTCGAGCTGTTCTTTGGACTTCTTAATGCAGCCGCCCTTAGACATAGACATATTGATCGACTGTTCGGTCTCGGTCTCGGCGGTGAAGTTGGTTATATCCTTGTAGAAATACTCCTCGGTGATCTCGGTCTTAGTGCCCGAGAACATATCGAACTTGCCGTTGTACATACAAATCTGGTCGTTGCTGAAAAACAACCATGTAACCGAGCAAACGGACGAACGCCACCTGCCGTCGTCGCCTATCTTTTGATAGTAAACGCCGGTAAGGCGGTTGCGGTATTTCTCGAAGCCGTAGAACCGAATAGGCTCGATCTCGCTGACCTGGCTTATGTCAAGCCCGATCTTTTTGAGCGCCTTGGACTTGCTGCCGAACTCGTTGAGTTTGTCGGCGACCATTGCATCGAACTCGTCGTCAGACGGCGCGTCCTTTTTGGTTTTGCCGAAGCAGCCGCCCTTGACTTCCTGAGCGGTGAAATACTTGTATGCTTTAAGCTCGTTCTCGGTCATGACCTTCTCGTTGAGCGTTTCGATATCGAGCGGGGTAAGGGGAATGCTCGTGTTGTTGTTCGCCATAATTTTATCTCCTAAAAATAATTTTTATTTGTTGATCGCCCTGCGGCGAATTAGTTATCGTATGATCGTTACGATAGGGGAAAGCGTTATGCGTTTTTCTTTTCGCGCAGCTTTTGCTTCATGCCCTCGATGGTTTGCGCCGCGTTCGTTACGCCGCTGACCGAGCAAACGAAGCTGTCGCCGGGCACGACGAGAAGGAACGTTTCGTAATCGGTGAACTGTTTGTCGATGTCCTCTTTGACCTTACCGAAGCAGCCCTTTTTCAGGTTGAGCTTGGTGACCTGCTCGGTATCGGTTTTGGTGGTGACGTTGGTTATGTCGCGGTAGAAATACTCGTCGGTGGTTTCGATCTTGGAACCCGAAAGCATATCGAACCTGCCGTTGTAAATGCAAAGCTGGTCGTTGCTGAAAAATATCCACGTGACCGAGCAAACGGACGAGCGAACTCTGCCGTCGTTGCCCGCCTTGGACGCATACACGTCGGTCAAGCGGTTGTTGTACTTCTCGAAGCCGTAAAATCTGATAGGCTCGATTTCTTCGACCTGGCTTATATCGAGCCCGATCTTTTTGAGCGCCTTGGACTTGCTGCCGAACTCGTTCAGCTTTTCGGTGACAAGGCTGTCGTATTCGTCGTCGCTTATTGCGGTTACTTTATGTAAGCATCCACCCTGGTTGCTGTCCGCAAAGAAATAATCGTAGCACTTTTTCTCGCTTTCGGTCATGACCTTTTTGTTGACGGGACCGACTGCGAGCGGCGCGTCGCCCGCGTTCGAGTTGTTGCTCGACGGCTTTTTCGTGGGGCGAGAGGTCGTGTTGAGCTTGTTCCTGAAAATCGTCCCGAAGATGATGCAAATTATGCCCAAGATGACGAGTGCGAGGTAGATGATCAGATACGAGTCTAACCCCAGTAGTGAGAGAGATATCATATTTTTACTCCTTATGGTTTATTACGAATTATGTATTAAAGCTCGCTCGGTCTTTCCACGCCGATGATCTTAAACAGCTGAGCCGCATCGGCGGGGGAATAACCGATTTTTCGTGCTGTGCTGAGCTCCTGCGTCCAATCGGGCGAGATCTTAAAGCACTTGCGCGCAAAGTAATCCTGTTTTACGTATGCTATAAAATAATGATATATTCCGCGGTCGTCGATCATGGTGGCGGCGTTCGCGTATTCAAGAATTTTATCTATCGTCTTGCGGCCGCATAGGAACGGCTTCCTGCCTTTTAGCAAGCACACAGCGGCATAGAAATGCGGTTCGGGGTTATCAAAGGACAGCGGCATGGCTTTTTCGAACGCCTCGATAGCTTTGTCGAACATACGAAGGTTCATGAAGCACAGCCCGAGCGAGGTGTTGGCGGGAACGGTAACTTCCGTATCGGCAGAATGTTTTACGATCGCTTGTTGAAGTATCATCGTCTGTCTGTTCAAAACAGGCGGGGGAAGCGTAGCGGCTTTTTCTTGATTAAAGTCGGCAATCACGTGGCAGCACACGCATTCACCGTTATCCAAGAAATCGGGACTACCGCAATTAAAGCATTTAGGCATAGTAAAAAAGTCCTTTTCTGAATTCGCCCTATATCGACAAATTTTTATTACCGAAATATTATATCATTTTATATATACGATGTCAAGATTATTTCGTGATTATTTGTACGCTATATAATATATAAATGAAAAGGAGAAAAATAGGGTAAAAAGGACTATTTTTGTTTAAGAAAAAATTTTTTAAAAAAATTGCAAAAACTTGTTAAAAACGCTTGACATACAAAAAGGGTGGTGATATAATGAGTAAGCTGTCCGACAAAAGACAGCAACGCACATTAAAAAGTGAATAGATTTTAGCGAATTAGACTTTTTTATAAAATATACAAAGTCAATTAATTTATGTCAGTATGTTTTTTTGAGAAAGAATCGATTAAATTATTTTGTTAGCTAAAAGGGTTCGCCCTTTGGTTATACGATTATTTTAGAGTTTGATTCTGGCTCAGGACGAACGCTGGCGGCGTGCTTAACACATGCAAGTCGAGCGGAATATAGGGGCTTGCTCCCATATTTAGCGGCGGACGGGTGAGTAACGCGTGAGCAACCTGCCTTAGACTACGGGATAACACTTAGAAATAGGTGCTAATACCGTATAAGACCACACTCAGGCATCTGAGAGGGGTAAAAGATTTATCGGTTTAAGATGGGCTCGCGTCCCATTAGTTAGTTGGTGAGGTAACGGCCCACCAAGACTGTGATGGGTAGCCGACCTGAGAGGGTGATCGGCCACATTGGAACTGAGAAACGGTCCAAACTCCTACGGGAGGCAGCAGTGGGGAATATTGGGCAATGGGCGCAAGCCTGACCCAGCAACGCCGCGTGAATGATGAAGGTCTTCGGATTGTAAAGTTCTGTCGCAGGGGACGAAGTATGACGGTACCCTGTAAGAAAGCCCCGGCAAACTACGTGCCAGCAGCCGCGGTAATACGTAGGGGGCTAGCGTTGTCCGGAATGACTGGGCGTAAAGGGTGTGTAGGCGGTTTATTAAGTTGGATGTGCAATCCTGGGGCTTAACCCCAGAACTGCATCCAAAAC